>NZ_JAQUOY010000007.1 GCF_028716865.1 Candidatus Methylomirabilis sp.
CAGCTATGCCGTCGAGACCCTTCTGCTGCTGCTGTCACCCTTTGCGCCGCATCTGTGCGAGGAACTCTGGGAACGACTCGGTCGCAGCGGAAGCATCTTTCACGCGGCCTGGCCGACCTACGACCCGGCTGTGATTACGGCCGAGGAGATTGTAGTGGTTATCCAGGTGGATGGAAAGCTTCGGAGCCGACTCTTCATGCCCGCGGATGCCGACGAGAGCGCCATGCGTGAGACAGCCCTTGCGGACGAGCGGGTCAAGGGGTGGCTGGAGGATAGATCGATCCGGAAGGTGGTAGTGGTGCCGAAGAAGCTGGTGAATATTGTAACCGGGGGAGTCCGATGAGAGCGATCGTGTGCGTGGCGGTACTCCTGGCGCTGGCCGGATGTGGCTATCGGCCAGTAGGATCCGGGGAGGTGAGCGCGCTTCAGCCCTCCATCAGGACGATCAGCATCGGGACCCTCAAAAACCGAACGCTTCGTCCCACCATTCTATCGGCTCTGAGAGATGCGCTGATTCGCAGGCTTGCAGCCGATGGCCGGATCCGAGTTGTGGAGGAGGGGGCCGATACCCTTTTGGAAGGGGCTATTGAAGGGTTTGGCGAAGAGGCGCTGGCCTTCGATTCCAACGACATCGCCAAGCGCCTGCGACTGAGCATCTCGTTTTCCTTTACGGTGAAAAATCGGCTGGAGGATAAGGTGCTCCTCCGAGACGGCGTTGCAGGCGTAGCCTACTACTTTACGGGAACAGGGGTCACAGCCACCAGGGCGGCCGAGGACGAGGCCACGCTTCGGGCAGTGGCGGACCTCGCCGATCAGGTGGTCAGTCGGGTGCTGGACGGGGTGTGATGGGACGCTGGGTTACGAGGGGCCACTCTGTTGCCGAACAGGTCCGCAGAGGGGAGGTTGCGCCCGTCTATTGTCTCTACGGGGAGGAGGAGTACCGTCGAGATCAGGCGCTCAACCAGCTTCTTGACGCATTGCTGACGGAAGGCGCGAGAGACCTGAATCTCGATCAGATTCGACCTGGAGAGCCAGGGATGCCGTCGATCCTGGGGAGCGCTCGGACGTTGCCGTTTCTAGCGTCGCGTCGGGTGGTCCTGATCCGAGGTGTCGAGGATCTCTCGAAGGAGCAGCAAGAGGATCTGCTCGCCTATCTGAACGATCCCTCTCCCACAAGCTGCCTTGTGCTGACGGGCAAGCGTCTTGATCTCAGAACCCGGTTGGCGGCGGCGATACAGAAGAAAGGGATACTCCTTCGCTTTGATCGCTTGGAGGCAGATTCCGTGAAGGAGTCGCTAATGGCCACGGCCAAAGAGCAGGGTATACGGCTGCAGCCGGAAGCGATCAGCCTACTTATGGCCCTGGTGGGCGACGATTTTCGCCAGTTGATCTATAACGTAGAAAAGGCGGCGCTCTTTGTTGGAGAGCGCAAGGAGATCAGTGCGAAGGATATTGAAGCCTTGGTTGGTGAAACCCGAGTGCGATCGATCTTCCAACTGACCGATGCCGTATCAGGCAGGGATCTGGATCTTGCCCTTCGTTGCCTGACGAGTCTGTTGGGGAGCGGGGAAGAGCCCCTGGCCGTCCTCGGGATGTTGGCTCGCCAGATCCGCCTGCTGATTCAGGCAAAAGCGCTTCAGGAGCAGGCGACCCCGGTGAGCAGGATGACTCACGTACTCGGCCTGCCGCCTCGCGTTGTCGCTGCCCTGGCGGAACATAGTGCCTCGCGTTCCTGGCAGCAGCTCACAGGCGCCATCCAGTCGCTCTCACGGGCCGACCTTGCCATCAAGACAGGAAAGGCTGAATCTCCTGTGGTCTTGAGCGGACTGGTCTGGGGCCTCTGCCGGGTGTGAGACCTACGACGGCTGCGGGATGGCTTGGAGCTGGCGGGCGAGTCTTGACTTATAGCGGGCCGCGGCGTTCTTGTGGATGAAGCCTTTGCCGGCGGCTCTGTCAATGAACGGCACGGCCTGTACGAATGCCTTCTCCGCAGCATTCCGGTCCTGCCCCTCTATCCCCGCTCGTACCTTCTTGATTACTGTCTTTAGACTACTCTTTGCCGCGCGATTGCGCAACCGTCGCTTCAGGCTTTGTCTCATGTGCTTCTGCGCCGACTTGGTTATTGGCATCGTTCCGCTTCTCCTTTGTGGCGTGTTATGTCCACCCGGTACACGGGAGGGTAGATTGCGCCATTTATTACAATGGAGCGGCGCTCATTTGTCAAGGAATTTCTGATGGAGCAGGAACGTCCCGGAAAGATCGCGCGAGCGGCCGGCGTGGTGAGCGGAGCCACCCTGTTAAGCCGTATCCTTGGCTTTGTCCGTGATCTGATCATTGCCAGGGCGTTTGGAGCTGGAACCGCAACCGATGCCTTCTTTGCCGCCTTCCGTCTCCCCAATATGTTGCGGGAACTGCTGGGGGAGGGGGCCCTCTCGGCGGCGTTCATCCCGGTCTTCACCGAATCGTTTACCACGCGTGGACGCGAAAGCGCCTGGCGATTGGCGTGGACTGTCTTAACCCTGCTGGCGCTGCTGCTCGTACTGGTCTCTATCGCCGGTATCGTGCTTGCGCCGTGGTTGATCCGGCTCATCGCCCCGGGATTCCACGCCATCCCGTCAAAACTTGACCTTGCCGTCTATCTTACCCGGCTGATGTTCCCATACATCCTGTTTATCGGGGTGGCGGCGCTCTTCATGGCGATTCTCAATTCGCAGGGTCACTTCGCTACCCCGGCGCTGTCGCCCAGCATGTTGAACATCGCCATGATCGGGTGCGCCCTGTATCTGACGCCCTATCTGGACCCGCCTATCGTGGCGTTGGCCATCGGCGTCCTCATCGGGGGCGTTGCCCAGCTTCTGATTCAAATTCCAGAGGTGTGGAGACGTGGCATGGGCGCCCACCGGAGTATCGATTTTGGCGACCCTGCCGTCGGGCGTATCTCACGTCTTATGGCGCCAGGGGTCGCGGGGCTGGCCATTACGCAGGTCAATGTTTTCGTCGGGACCTTGCTCGCTTCGCTGATGGGGGAGGGGGGGATCTCGGTTCTTTATTATGCCTTCCGATTGATCCAATTTCCGATCGGTGTCTTCGGTGTGGCGATTGCCACGGCGGCCTTCCCCGCCATGGCGAGACAGGCGGCGAACCGTTCCCTTGGAGAGGTTGGGGCCACGGTGGCCTACGCGATCCGCCTTGTCCTCTTCGTCACGCTCCCATCGATGGTAGGCCTGATGGTGTTCAGGGTCCCGATCATCCAGCTTCTCTTCGAGCGGGGCGCATTTGATCGGACCGTCACCCTCGCAACCGCTGAGGTCGTGTTGTTCTACGCCTTCGGGCTTGGGGCCTATGTGTCGAACCGCATCCTCGTGCCGGCCTTCTACTCGCTTCAGGATACGGCGACGCCGGTCAAGATCGGCATGGTGACCGTGATGGTCAACATTGTTTTTTCTCTTGTGCTGATGCGGCCCATGGGACTTGCAGGCCTGGCCCTGGCGACGACTCTGTCTTCCTTTGTAAACCTGGGGCTGCTGCTGGTCGCCCTGCGACGGCGTCTGGGGCAGCTTCACGGATTAGGCTTCCGCTCGGTCGCGCAGATAAGCGGGGCTGCCGCCGCAATGGCCCTGATTGCCTTATTGCTTATCTACCTCCGTGACCCGCTGACGATTGAACCGCTGCTTCGTCGCGTCGTAGTGCTCACCCTCGAGCTCGTGATAAGTTTTGCCGTCTTCCTTGCGGCCGCCGCCTGCATGGGTTCTGAGGAGTTGAGAGGTTTGTGGCGGGGGTTGATTGGCCGGAGGCGAAGGGTCTGAGAGGGCTTAAGGGGTACCGTCCAGGGAAGATTTTCATTGACGGTAAGAGGGGGATATGCTAGAAAATCTAAAGAAAAGCAGGTAGATAGGCTGAAGACTGAAGGCCTTTAGTCTTCAGCCTAAACGCCTGAGCGTGAATTGCGGGCAAGGAGACATGGTCATGAAATTGACGGGATCGGAGATATTGCTAAGGAGTCTGGTCGAGGAGGGCGTTGATACTGTCTTCGGTATGCCGGGCGGCGTGATCCTGCATACGTATGACGTGATGACCGATACCGCCGTTGCCTCGAAGATCCGGCATATCCTCTGTCGCCATGAGCAGGGTGCGACGCATGCGGCAGAAGGGTACTATAAGGCCAGCGGCAAGGTGGGGACTGTCATGGTGACCTCCGGCCCCGGAGCCTGCAATACCATCACAGGGGTGACCGATGCGTTGCTGGATTCCATGGCCATCGTCGTCTTTACCGGTCAGGTCCCGACATCGGCCATGGGTTGCGACGCCTTTCAGGAGGCCGATGTCGTCGGTACCACGCGCACCTGTACCAAGCACAACTTCCTCGCCCTCAAGACCGAGGATATCCCACGGATCGTCAAGGAGGCCTACTACATCGCCCGCTCTGGTCGACCCGGGCCGGTGCTGGTGGACCTTCCGAAGAACGTGATTATGGGACGCGCAGAGTATCGCGGGCATCCGCAAGAGCTGAACATTCGCGGCTACAAGCCAACCACTCAAGGTCATGTCGGTCAGATCAAGCGAGCGGTCGAATTAATGAGAACCGCCAAGCGGCCGCTCATATACGGGGGCGGGGGGATCATTCACTCGGAGGCGTACGAAGAGCTCCGTGAGTTGGTCGGCATAACCCAGATCCCGGTTGTGCTGACGTTGATGGGTTTAGGCGCCTTGGACACATCCGATCCGCGCTGGCTCGGCATGGTGGGGATGCACGGAACCTACTGGTCAAATATGGCAATGATTCACTGCGACCTGATGATCGCCATCGGGTCTCGATTTAGCGATCGGGTGACTGGGAGGCTGTCCGAATTCGGCAAGCAGTGCAAGATCATCCATATCGACATCGATCCGACCTCCATCAGAAAAACGGTGCATGTGGATGTTCCGATTGTGGGTGATGTTAAGCAGGTGCTGGGCGAGCTCAACAAAGCCGTTGGCCAGGTGGAACGAAACTGGGCCAACGACTTTGAGGAGTGGTATGCTCAGATCGCGGAATGGAAGGCCAAACACCCGCTGCGGTATGGCCCGATGCAGGACGTGATCAAGCCGCAGTATGCCATCGATATGGTCTTTGAGGTCAGTGAGGACATGAACCCGATTGTCGCGACCGGCGTGGGCCAGCACCAGATGTGGGCGGCACAGCGCTATCGAGGTCACAGGCCGCGCCGATGGCTGACCTCAGGAGGCCTTGGGACGATGGGCTATGGATTCCCATCGGCTATGGGCGCCCAGGCGGCGTTCCCGAACGATTTAGTGATCTGCATCGATGGTGACGGCAGCTTCCAGATGACCAATCAGGACTTGATCACCTGCGTGGAGAATGATCTGCCCGTCAAGGTGGTGATCATCAACAACGGCTATCTTGGGATGGTCCGGCAGTGGCAGGAACTCTTTTTTAACCGACGATATTCTCAAGTAGACCTGACGATTCAGCCGGACTTTGTGAAGCTCGCCGAGGCGTATGGAGCGACCGGTCTTCGCGCCAAGCATCCGGATGAGGTCAAGCCCGTCCTGGAGAAGGCCTTCGCCGCGCCAGGACCGGTTATTGTGGACATCGTCACAGAACGTGAAGAAAATTGTCTTCCCATGATTCCGCCCGGTGGAGCGATTAAGGATATTATCGACTACGGTGATCCGATTCCGGAGAAGCTGTTTCAAGGTCTGAGATGAGAGAGAAGACCAAGACGACACCGAAAGAGGTGAAGGCGCGTCATATCATCACCCTGCTCGTGGAGAATCACGCGGGCGTCCTCGCGCGCGTCGCCGCTCTTATTGCCGCAAAAGGGTACAACATCGATAGTCTCACCGTGGGGGAGACTATGGATCCATCCATCTCCCGGATGAGCCTCGTCGTGAGGGGCGACGACTCGGTGGTGGAGCAAGCGGTCAAGCAGCTCAATCGGCTCATTGACGTGATCCGTGTCACTGACCTGACCGGTGAGGAGTTTGTCGAACGGGAACTTATGCTCGTGAAGGTGAAAGCCAAACCGGAGGCAAAGGCTGAGATCCTCCGGATCGCCGATATCTTTCGGGCCAAGGTGGTGGATGTGGCGCCCTTTTCGTACATGCTGGAGTTGACCGGCGCCGAGGATAAGTTGAACGCCTTTGTTGAACTTCTCAGGCCGTACGGCATTCAGGAGTTCGCGAGGACGGGCATGACGGTGATGACCAGAGGCAGCAAAGCGCTTGGCAAACAGACCGAAGAGATGTGGAAGGAACCGGACACGAAGAAGGTGGTTGGGCTCGTCGAGAAGGGATGAGGGGGATGGAGGGCAGATGACCAAGTTATATTATGACAAGGATGCTGACCTGAATCTGCTGGCGGGGAAGGCGATTGCCATCATGGGGTATGGAAGTCAAGGCCACGCCCATGCGCTCAATTTTAAAGACAGCGGTCTGGATGTGATCGTCGGCCTCTACCGGGGGAGCAAATCGTGGGACAAGGCCAAGGCTGATGGGCTGAAGGTCGCCACCTGCGAGGAGGCTGCGCAAAGCAGCGACATCATTATGATGCTGGTGCCCGATCAGACCCAGCGGCAGATTTACCAGGAGTCGATCGAGAAGGCGCTCACACCCGGGAAGACCCTGATGTTCGCCCATGGTTTCAATATTCACTTCCATCAAATCCTGCCTCCGCCCACCGTAGATGTGTCGATGATCGCGCCCAAGGCGCCAGGCCATCTCGTGCGCCAGGTCTTTACGGAAGGGGGCGGTGTTCCGGCGCTAGTAGCTGTCCATCAGGATGTATCGGGAAAGGCAAAAGCGACGGCCTTGGCCTATGCAAAAGGGATCGGGTGTACGAGAGCGGGTGTACTCGAGACGACCTTTCGCGAGGAGACTGAGACCGACCTGTTCGGCGAACAGGCCGTCTTGTGCGGAGGGGCCTCCGCCCTGGTGAAGGCCGGATTTGAGACGTTGGTCAATGCCGGCTATCAGCCTGAGCTGGCCTACTTCGAATGCATGCATGAGCTGAAGCTGATCGTCGACCTCTTCTATCGGGGCGGCCTGGCATACATGCGCTATTCGATCAGTGATACGGCAGAATATGGCGACTACAGCCGCGGCCCCCGCGTCGTGAATGAGCAGGTGAAGGCCGAGATGCGAAAGATCCTTGACGAGATTCAGACCGGCGCCTTCGCTCGGGAATGGATCCTAGAAAACCAGGCCGGTAAACCCAGCTTTCTGGCCATGCGCAAGCAAGAGGCGGAGCATCCGATCGAGAAGGTAGGCAAGGAACTCCGGTCCATGATGTCCTGGATCAAAAAGCCAGACACTTACTAATCGATGCCTCAAGGGGTTAGTGCATACGGATCGAGTCAATGAACCGCCCCGCGGCTTGCCGCGGGGGATGAACCCCTAGTGGATTCAAGCCGACGCCTATTCGAGCACGAGATAAGATGCAACACGACAGGCCCTCGCCGCTGATGGGCAAACGGAGGCGAGGGCCTTTGTATTTAGCGGCCCCTTACAATCAGCTCGTGGTGCAAGGGTAGTAGCGAGGACGGATGAAGATCGTCGACGTGTACGGTATAGGTAAATTCGGACTCTCCTTCGAGATATTCCCTCCCAAGACCGAGACCGGGGAGTCTCAGTTGTTCGCCGCCCTCGAGGCTCTTATGGCGCACCGCCCCTCCTTCGTGTCCTGCACCTATGGCGCCGCAGGATCGACTCAAGATAAAACCCTGGAGCTGACTACCAGGATCGGCAAGATATTCGGCGTGACCACCGCAGCCCACCGAACCTGTGTGGGATCGACCGTGGAGGAGATTCGGCAGTGGTTGAAGGAGGCCGTCGATCTTGGCATTGAGAACATTGTCGCCTTGCGCGGCGATCCCCCAAAGGGGCAGGTAGAGTTCAAGAAGTCCGAGGGCGGGCTTGCGTATGCCAATGAACTGGTGACGCTGATCCGGCAGGAGTTTCCCCACTTGAGTATTGCCGTCGCCGGCTATCCTGAAACACATCAGGAGGCGCCAAGTCCTGCCGTCGATCTGGCGAACCTGAAGCGGAAGGTGAAAGCGGGCGCCGACGCCGTGCTCACCCAACTCTTCTATGACAATCGCGATTTCTTCGAGTTTCGCCGGCGTTACGAAGAGGCCGGGATTACAGTGCCCCTGATTCCGGGTATCCTGCCGGTCGTCAACCTGGATCAGATTCAGCGTATCACATCCATGTGCGGGGCCACGATACCGGTATCGTTTCTTGCCGAGCTGGAAGCAAATCGGGATGATCCTGATGGGCAGGCGAGCGTGGGGGTGCGATACGCTATCCGGCAATGCCGCGAACTGCTTGATGCAGGTATCCCAGGCCTGCACTTTTACCTCCTCAATAAATCTGAAGCCACGTTCCAGATCCTGCAGGCATTGAAGCTATCCAGATAACAGGTAGATAGGCTGAAGGCTGAAGGCTTTTAGGGGTAAAAAGGAGGCAGTAATCTCTTGAGTTCGGTGCCGCTTATTGTGCTGGTGGGTCCGACTGCGGTCGGGAAGTCATCTATGGCTCTCGCCGTAGCGGAGAGGGTAGGGGGCGAGATCATCGCGGCCGACTCGATGCAGGTCTATCGCGGTCTTGACATCGGGACAGCGAAGCCAAGCGCTGACGAGCAACGGCGCGTGCCGCACCACCTCTTGGACCTTGTAGAGCCTGACCAGCCTTTCACGGCGGCCGATTATGTGAGACTGGCCTCTGCCGCCATTGCCGACATTCGCGCTCGTGGGCGCCTCCCAATCATAGTGGGGGGAACAGGTCTCTATGTTCGTGCGCTCTTCCGTGGCCTGGTTGACGGACCGGGCGAGATGACCCCACTCAGAGAGACACTGTACCAGGAGGCCGCACGGGTAGGTAGTGTGACCCTTCACCAGCGGCTCGAGATCACCGACCCCGAGGCGGCTGCCGCGATCCATCCCAACGACCTCTTTCGGGTCGTGCGCGCGCTCGAGGTGGCGACCGTCAGTGGTCGTCCCCTCTCTGCCCTCAGAGTAGAGGGGCGCCGCAATCACAAACCGGTCCCCGGACTTGTGCTGAAATTCGGGCTTGAACGGAATCGTCAGGAGCTGTATCGCCGGATTGAGGCGAGGGTAGAAGCGATGATGACCCAGGGATTGTTGCGTGAGGTCCAGGATCTGCTCGATCGTGGCTACTGCCCTGCACTCAAACCGCTGCGAGCCATCGGGTACCGTCATATAATCGGGTACCTGAAGGGACAGATCCGCCTTGATGACGCCGTCGCGTCTCTCAAGCGCGATACGCGGCGGTATGCGAAACGGCAGCTTACCTGGTTCCGTCACGAAGACGGGATTGAGTGGCTTCCTGTTGAAGGATCGATGCTGAGCGAGCGCGTGGTCCACTTGCTCGTCGAGCGAATCGAGGCGGCATGGTCACAATCGATGTAGGACAAATGCGGGTGAACCCTGTCGGCTCGCTGAAAGGTGAGCTAACCCTTCCAGGCGACAAATCGATCACCCATCGCGCGATCATCCTGGGCGCGCTGGCTGATGGGGTCAGCGAGATTACCGGCGCGCTTCAAAGCGATGACTGCCGTCATACCGCCAAGGCCTTGAGCATGATGGGCGCCGCAGTTGAAGAGTTGGGCGGCGATCGGCTGCAGATTCGGGGAGGCGGGCTGCACGGCCTGAAGGAACCGGAGGAGGTCCTGGATCTCGGGAATTCAGGGACGACCATGAGGCTCCTGGCGGGGGTACTGGCGGCGCAGCCCTTCTTTTCCGTGCTCACGGGCGACCAGTATCTGCGCGCACGGCCGATGGCCAGGGTGGCGGTACCCCTAAGGTCGATGGGGGCAACAATTCTGGGTCGTGAAGACGGCAAATTTCCTCCCCTTGCCATCATGGGAACGCGTCTGAAGGCGATCGACTATGTTAGTCCGATCGCCAGCGCCCAGGTGAAGTCTGCGATCCTGCTGGCCGGGCTCTTTACGGAAGGGGAGACGACACTTACAGAGCCGTCTCTCTCTCGCGATCATACGGAGCGGATGTTCGAAGCGGTCGGCCTACCGATCTACCGCAACGGCTTAAGCCTCCGAGTCGCCGGCATCAAGAGGATCCCGGCGTTTCAGGTCGCTATTCCCGGCGACTTTTCAGCCGCTGCGTTCTTTATCGTCGCGGCCCTGGTGATTCCTGGGTCAGAGCTGACATTGCGAGGGGTGGGCGTCAATCCGACTCGAACCGGGCTGTTAGATGCGCTGCAGTCGATGGGTGCGGAGATCGAGTTGAGCGAGCGGCGGGTCATCTCCGGTGAGCCGGTTGCCGACCTCTTCGTCAGAAGTCAAACACTGCACGGGACTGAGGTGGCTGGGACCCTGATCCCCCGGATGCTTGATGAGATCCCGATATTTGCTGTTGCTGCGGCGCTCGCCGAGGGCGCTACCACTATACGGAATGCGACCGAACTCCGGGTCAAGGAAGTAGACCGGCTTGCTGCCCTTACCAAAGAGCTTCGTCGATTTGGCGTTCAGATTGAAGAGCGCCCCGATGGCTTGGTCCTTCAGGGGAATTCTTCACTCTCCGGATGTCACTGCGACAGTTGGGGAGATCATCGGATGGCGATGGCCTTGGCCGTAGCGGGTCTGGCGGCAAGAGGGAGCACCACCATCTCCGATTCATCCTGTGTCAGCAGCTCATTCCCGGATTTCTGGACACGGCTGGATGCCATCCTGCCTGGGGCAGCCGTCCCGTTAGCATAGTGGGTCACACATGTGGGACACAAGAAATAGCGATCAATTGAGAAGAACGAAGGACTGCCTTATCATTGCCATCGACGGGCCCGTAGGAGCGGGCAAAAGTACGGCGGCGCGCCTGCTCGCCAAGCGGCTGGGGTACCGTTATGTCGACAGCGGGGCCATGTATCGCGCGCTGTCATGGAAGGCGCTACAGGCAGGTCTTGACCTGAACGATGAGCAATGCCTGCGGCGGTTGGCCGATGAAACCAGCATTGCCCTCGAACCTGCCGATGATCGAGAACTGATTCTTGTCGATGGACAGGAGGTCAGCCGACAGATCAGGGAGCGCGAGGTGGAACAGGCGTCTTCGAAGGTCTCTATCCATCCGAGCGTTCGTTCTGTGATGGTGGCGCACCAGCGACGAATGGCAGCCCAGGGCGGGGTCGTGATGGACGGGCGTGATATCGGTACGGTGGTCTTTCCGGACGCTGATGTGAAGTTTTATCTCACGGCTCGTTTAGAAGTGCGGGCGAGACGTCGTCACCTTGAGATACAGGCTGCGGGAGCGACTCGAGGGGTGGATGAGCTGGCCGAGGAGATCAAGGCGCGAGATGCAAGAGATATGGGGCGGCGCGCCTCGCCACTCCGAAAGGCCGACGAGGCTGTGACGATCGATACAAGCGATTCATCCCTTTCTCAGGTTGTTGATGCAATGGAAGAGGAGATCAGACGGAAGCTCGCCGCCGCACAAGGCTTTACGTGAGTGCCCTGACTTTTTTCTTGCCTTTCCGGGAGATAATCCTATATTATGACTCTTGCTCCTTTTCGGGATCTTTCTCTCAAAAAGGCGATTGCCTATTTCGTCTTTAACCTGGGTCGCCTTTTGTGCCTCGTCATTGCGAAGGTTGCGTTCCGCCTCCATGTCGAGGGGGAGGAGTGTATTCCCAGTACGGGACCGGTGATCCTGGCGGCGAATCACGTGAGCTTCATAGATCCCGTCATCATTATGGTCTCGGTTCGGCGCCCGGTCCGTTTCATGGCTAAAAAGGAGTTGTTTCGTTCTCCCTTGTTTGGTTGGCTGCTTCGGCAATTCGGTACTTTTCCAATCGATCGGAACCGAATCAATCTGCAGGCCTTTAAGCAGGCGACCTCATTTTTGGAAGCAGGAGAGGTCGTGGCAATGTTTCCTGAAGGGACGCGCGGAGATGGAATTGAGTTGCGGCCTGCCAAGCCTGGTATCGGACTGATTGCGGTGCGAACGGGCGCGCCGGTGGTTCCAGTGCTACATCGGGGAACGGAGAAGGTGCTCCCCAGAGGCGCATGGTTTCCCAGACCGCATCGAATCGTTATAAAGTTTGGGACGCCATTGCGGTTTTCCGATGCACAAATGGGGAAAAGACAAAACCAAGCCGAGATGTTCAGTCAGACGATCATGGAGAAGATCGCCGCTCTTAAGAGGTGGCCAGAGAGCGGTTCTCGATCAGGAGACGATCGGACGTACGTTACGGGAGACGCTATGCCGACAGAGAAGCGAGGAATCAATGAGTGAGCGTAAAGAGGAAGAGCATCTTATCGAAGGGAGGAACTAAAGGGTATGATGTCTGAGACGGACAAGGTGGAAGAGGCTGTTTACACATCGATGGACGAACTGGATCGTGAGCTTCACGCCCAGGAGCACCCCCAGGAGTTGGTTGATCTGTACGCCGAGAGCATGCGGGAAATCACAGAGGGGGAGATCGTCAGGGGGACCGTGCTGGAGATCAGGAACGATATGGTCCTGATCGACATCGGCTACAAGTCTGAAGGGGCTATACCCATTAAGGAGTTCCAGGCGCCCTCTGGAGAAATCACGGTCAAGGTTGGCGATACTGTCGATGTCTATTTGGAGCAGAAAGAGGATAGCGACGGCCTCATTGTCCTCTCGAGAGAGAAGGCGGAGAAGACCAAGATCTGGGATGATATTCGCCGGGCTTATGAGAAGGGCGAAGTCATCAATGGAATGATTCTGGGTCGCACGAAAGGCGGCCTGACAGTAGATATTGGCGTGAGGGCCTTTCTCCCCGGTTCCCAAGTTGATCTGCGGCCTGTCCGCGACCTCGACAGGTTGATCGGGAAAAGCTTCCCGATGAAGGTGATAAAGTTAAACCAGCGTCGAGGCAATATCGTATTGTCCCGGCGGGAATTGCTTGAGGAAGAGCGGCGAACCCTCAAGGAGAGGACGTTGCAATCGTTGGAAGAGGGAAAGGTCATACGAGGCAAGGTCAAAAATATTACTGAGTACGGCGCGTTCATCGACCTCGGAGGGCTGGACGGCCTGCTTCATATCACCGATATGTCCTGGGGCCGCGTCGGTCATCCTTCCGAACTTTTTGCTGTCGGCGACGAGATCGAGGTCGTTGTCCTTAAGTTTGATCGGGCGGCGGAACGGGTATCCCTTGGCCACAAGCAGCGCTTGAAGGACCCTTGGGAGGATGTGGATCAGCGGTTTCCTGTCGGCTCGCGCGTTCGCGGTAAAGTGGTAAGCTTGACCGACTATGGCGCCTTCGTTGAACTTGCCGAGGGGATCGAGGGGCTGGTTCATATCTCCGAGATGTCCTGGACGCAGCGCGTCAAACACCCCTCTAAGGTCGTGACTGTTGGAGACTCTGTAGAGGTTGTAGTTTTGGATGTGGACAAGGTCAACAAACGAATCTCTCTGGGAATTCGCCAGATCGAACCCAACCCATGGTTGTCGATCGAGGAAAGCTACCCGGTGGGGACGCGGGTCGAAGGGACCGTCAGAAACCTTACCGACTTCGGCGCATTCGTTGAGTTGAACGAGGGGATAGATGGACTGATTCACGTGTCCGACATGTCCTGGACTAAGCGAGTCCGCCATCCTTCTGAGATCTTGAAGCGAGGGGATAAAGTTGAGGCGGTTGTCTTACATACCGATAAGACGAATCGTCGAATCTCCCTCGGCCTCAAGCAGAGCCAGCCGGATCCCTGGCAATCTACCGTCCTCGATAAGTACCGCGTAGGTATGGATGTGAAGGCCAAGGTGGTTCGTCTGACCGATTTCGGGGCGTTCGTCGAATTGGAAGACGGGGTGGAGGGGCTCCTCCATATCTCCGAACTGAGCCACGAACGGGTCGCTAAGCCGGAGGACATCGTCTCTATCGACCAAGAGCTGACTCTCAGGATCATCAAGTTGGACGCCAACGAACGCAAGCTGGGGCTGAGTCTTCGCGCCTACCAGGATAGCCAGGACGCCCAGGACAATCCAACCGACCAGGTCTCCTCCGATCAGCGTCCCTCAGATCAGCAGGAAGAGGAAACCGCCGGCGCGTAACGCATAAGCCGACTGGAAGCCTAGCAGGGGCCGAGCGGGGCGATGAAACGGACTTGGTTGGTCGTCAGTCTGGCGGTGTTCGTCAGCGTGCTCGTCCTTTTCAGCCTTGCCTTCTCGCTCGGTAGATGGGAGCGGTTGGGCGGAAGTAAGGTTGCGCTGATCACGGTCGAAGGCGTCATCCTGGATTCAAAGGAGGTGATCGAGCAACTTGAAAAATATCGAGCAAACCCGTCCGTGAAGGCCATTGTCCTCAGGATCAACAGTCCGGGTGGCGGGGTTGCCCCCTCTCAAGAGATCTATGAAGAGGTCCTCAAGACCCGCCAGGCCGACAAGAAACCTGTCGTTGCCTCCTTGGGGAGCGTTGCTGCGTCGGGTGGATATTATGTTGCGAGCGCGACGGATCTTATTGTGGCCAATCCCGGCTCTATCACTGGAAGCATAGGCGTGCTGCTCCAGATTCCAAACTTTTCCGGCCTTTTGCAAAAAATCGGGGTGAAGTCGGTGGTCGTCAAGAGCGGCCAGCACAAGGATCTCGCCTCTCCCACCCGCGAGATGACCGATGCCGAGCGCCAGATCCTTCAGGGGATGCTGGACGATGTGCACAACCAGTTCATCGATGTGGTCGCCAAGGGCAGGCAAATAGATCGTAAGAAGGTCGAGGCAATAGCTGACGGGCGGATTTTCAGCGGGCGAGAAGCACAATCACTTGGCCTGGTAGACCATCTTGGTAATCTTCAGGACGCAATTGATCGGGCGGGAACTCTAGCTGGGATCCGCGGGAAACCGACAGTCATCCAGGAGCGGAAGCGGGGACTTTTTCTTATTGATCTACTACGTGGTAGCTTGAGTCTGTTTGACATTGATCTGCCGATCCATCCACCCTCAACCCTCTCTGTCAACTATCTTCTCTGGTGATTGAACCGTACCAACTTACTGGGCCGATGCAATTGCCGAATGCGGAGGAGTTACCTGTCATGACGAAGGCCGACTTGGTTGAATTAGTTGCTGCCCAAGTGCGTCTGACCAAAAAGGATACTGAAGTTGTCATTGATACCATCCTCGAAAGCATCTCAAAGGCGCTGGCTTCAAACGATGACGGGAAGGTGGAACTCCGTGGCTTCGGGAGCTTTCGCACCAGGCAACGGCGCGCACGGCAAGGTCGCAATCCCCAAAGTGGCGATGCAGTCCACGTTCCTCCGAAGCGAATCCCCTTCTTTAAGCCTGGCAAGGAATTAAGACGGCTCATCGACAGCTAGTCGTGGTCGTGAACGATTCTGGTACGCCTGTGAAGGGTAGACGCTGCGGGAGTCCTTCCAACCTTTATCGATCGTCTAGCATTCTAAGCAAATGTTGGTTTCATATAGGGCCGTCCCTCTCAGCATTGATGAGTTCTGTAAAGGGTGCCTTCGCGGCCAGCCGGCTCGATTTCGCGGATTTGATTAACTGCCATGATCCCGTTGCAGTAAAAAGATCTTGCGGCGGTCAAGATGCGATGTTAAATTTAGTTTGAAGAAACCGATGCCGATTCCTGCCGGCATCGATAAGAGGCCGAACGTTCTAAGCAAGACAAGATAGGTTGCTGCCTGATGGAATCGCTGTGGGCGCCATGGAGAATGGCTTATGTGGAAAATGCCTGGCTTTCATCAAGCTGTATATTCTGTGAAACAGCATCAACTCAGCAGGACGAAAAGAACTTTATCCTGTATCGTGGCCAGTCCGTCTTCATCCTGATGAATCTGTATCCATACAATCCTGGACATGTCATGATTGCTCCATATCGGCATGTCGATGATCTCAACAAGCTGACTGCAGCAGAGCAGCTCGAGCTTATCCAAGAGGCCGCGAGAAGCACATCGCTTTTGCGTCAGACCATGAATCCGGATGGGTTCAACCTCGGCATGAATCAGGGAAAGGCTGCAGGGGCCGGTGTTGAAGATCATCTGCACCTACATATTGTGCCGCGTTGGAACGGGGACACCAATTTTATGCCTATCGTGGCTGCAACGAAGGTCATCCCCGAAGAACTGGCTGCAACCCATCGGAAACTCGCCCCCATCTTCCGTGAGACTCAGAAATGAGGAGAGCATGATGCTCATTAAGATGACAGTACGCGGTATTGCGCTGGATCCGATCACGAATATGCCGATTGTGATCCTGAAGGATCCGGAGGAGAGCCGCGCCCTTCCGATATGGGTTGGAATCTTTGAAGCGAATGCTATTGCACTCGAACTCGAAAAGGTATCGACGCCTCGACCGATGACCCACGACCTACTTAAAAATATCCTGGATGGACTGGGCATCACCGTTCAGCAGATTACCGTCAATGACCTGAAAGAGAATACGTTCTATGCAACCATCGACCTGAATTACAACGGTAGCGTCGTCAGTATCGACTCCAGGCCGAGCGATGCCATTGCATTGGCTCTCCGCACGAACGCCCCGATCTTTGTCGCCGAAAACGTCGTAGCGCAAGCTAAGAACATCGAGGTCTCAGAAGAGAAAGAAGAAACGGACAAATGGAAAGAGTGGCTTGAGAATCTTAAACCGGAAGATTTTGGCAAATACAAGATGTGAATTACGATTTTCCCTGATCCTACCTTAATATTCCTCACCGTTTCTTCCTGCCAGGATTGATCTGCGACGCAATAAGTTCCGATTACACACTGATAACGTCACGTGAGCAAGTAGCAGAAGGAAAGGCTGTAGACCCCGGTCTCCAATGAGGGCGACCTACACCAGACCCTGTGTTTCCAACGGCAATACTCGGGTTGAAAGAGGATCCCTCTTAGCTCTTCTCGTTCATCTGCTCTGCCAGGTAGTTCTCATACCCTAACTCGCTGATCCTGTGGAGTTGCGTCTCGATCCACCCTACATGACGTTCTTCATCCACAGTGATGCGCTCGAGTAACTCTCGGCTTCCGTTGTCTTGAAGCTCGATGCAGAGCTGCACACCAGGGTTCAGGATTTGGAGCGCGGCCATCTCCAGTGCGAGATCGTTCTCCAACTGCTGCCGGACGTTGCGGCCGATCGCAAGCTGATCAAACTCGGAGATATGTGGGATCCCGTCAAGGAACAGAATACGCTCGACGATCTTGTCGGCATGTTTCATCTCCTCAATCGATTCCTCGAGGATCGCCTTGGCCAGGACCTGATAACCCCAGCCTTCACACATTTTAGAGTGCAGAAAGTACTGATTGATCCCGGTTAACTCTTTCCGGAGCACGCGGTTCAACAGCTCGATGATCTGCGGATGTCCTTGCATCTGATCTCCTCGCTTAGAAGGTAAGGGTTGGTGAAATCACGCAGTCAAGAATACTGATCACTATGAGCCTAATAACCTCGCGATATTCGCATGATGGGTCGGGTGCGGAGGGGGTCTTATGTACTCTTCAAGAAGTCTCGCGCTTCTTCGTAGGCGGGATCGATCTCCAGGGCGCGCCTGGCGCAACGAACGGCCCCGCTGCTATCGCCCAATTCCCTCAGGCAGGCAGCCTTCTGGAGCCATGCCTCTTTGTAATTACTGTCGTAGCGGAGCGCCTCATTGAGACAGGTGATCGCGGCGGAGTAACGTTTCTGGCTAAAGAGGCAGGACCCCTTGCAGTACCAGGCCTCCAGGAGCTTGCTTGGGTCCTTCAGCTCTTTGATTGCTCGGTCGAACATCTCGACTGCGCAATCGAACTCTTGCACGTGCATCAGAGCCTTTCCGTTACCCAGAATAGTGTCCCCGTTGAGGAAGCTATGAGGTCCAACCCCCTTTTGGGCAGCGATCCCTGTGGCAGGCGGTACGGCGAGAGCAAGATACGATTCGCCCTTCATGGAAAAAAACAGATCCTCAGCACTTGCCGCCTTGGCCGTTATTCGGTAGAGGTGGCCCCGCACACCTTTGTGGCGGAGCATCTCATCGAAGCGACTATCCTGCACATCGTTGGCGTATCGGAGAAGCAGGTTGGCGAAGAGCTTGCTGAGGTGTTGGCTCCGGAGCCGCTCCTTCTCTGGGCTGGGCAGGGGACGGCGTTCCATCTCATACGAGGTAGAGAGAAACTCATCGAGGGGCGCAAATAGGGCGTAGGAAAGGGCTGAAGGAGAGACCGCCAGGAACCTCGGAAGCCAGCCTCTTTCCTCTTCGGAGAGCTTCAGGTGAAACCGTCCCTCCAAATAGGAAAGTAGGCCGGCAACCAGCATCTGGACTGCAAAGTTCGAGCGGAGGAACTTGAACCGCTGAGAGCTATCGAGGAACTGGCGAGCAAGACTGAGGAAGACAGCGAATTCCGGCTTGATGGAATAGCGATTAAATCGCCACCGCGGCTGACCGGCCGGCTCTGCGATGAGGAACCCTTCATCAAGAAGCTCCTGCATGACCTCTCGAAGATCGCTCAAAGGTTCTTTAGTGTCCCGCGACAGGAATTCGATGTTCTTCAATCCGGATTCCGCCAGGGTAAGGAGGACCTTTTCCCTGGCTTGCAAGTTTAGAGGGCGCTTACCCTTGAGCGAGCCGTCCAGCCGCTTGATGGAAGAGGCTACACGAGGGGAGACCGGCGATCCGTAGGCATCGACTACCGCGTATGCAGCCCCTTTTTTGGCTTCAATTCGGAAAGTCCAGTAGAACCTTCCACTCAAAAAGATAAGGTTGCCTGTCCCAAGCCTTGCCATAACTCGACTCTCGATCGCATGGATAATGTGATCGGGAGAGGCGACCAGCTTTGCACGTCGAAGCAGGGCGCATATCTTATCAACTCCGAACAGGTGATAGTCGCCCTTCGCAGAGGCATCCAGGTGCAACAACCAGTTTCGAGCAGTTGGGTGAAATCCGGAAAGAGAAAAGCAGATGCCGGTTAGGTCCTTGTCCCGGTGACGCGCCTGCATATAGCGTCTATGGACCACCTGTAGCTCACGCGGGCGAATCTCATGAGCGATAGTGCAGCCATAGCAATGCAGTCGGTGAGCGTTAGAACGGTGGCGGGCCTTTACGTCAACGGCAAGTCGGATTGAGGAAAGCTTGGAATGAAAATCGGTGTAGTCGAGTTCGTCGAGGAGGTCTTCTATGAGCTGCGCTAAGGCGAGCGCCTTCTCTTTGTTCGATCCAGCCAGGATCTTTATGCCGATCGCCTCAGATGGCGATTTCGCTTGAGTCCTAGGCTGTTTTGGTGCCACCCTCGATAACCCTCCTCATACGACGAGTCCCTATTGACTAACTTTTTATTATTTTTTTAACATAAGGAGCCTCAAAGGTCAAGCGAGAAGTTGTTTTCTTAGTAAATAGTAGCTTAGAATCCTCTTAGATTGACAATTCCGGAGGGATCATGGTATGTATGAAGGGATGTTTAAAAAAGAATAATTACTAGAAACCGCATTAGATATGATCTGTAACCTAATATGAAATAAGGATAATATTATGAATGTCCAAATACGATGTTTCGCGGCCGTTCGTGAGATTGTCGGGGTCAGTGAACTGGTCGTTGATCTGCCTGAGGGGAGCACGCTTATTCAGCTCATAAGTCGGCTTCAAGGCCAGTTCCCGCGATTACAGGGGTTAACTGGATCGCTTCTGTTTTCAGTCAACCGCGAGTATGCTTCTCCTGATACGAGGTTGGCAGCGGGGGATGAGGTTGCCTTAATCCCCCCTGTGAGCGGAGGAACCGATGTTTGAAATCACCGATCAGCCGCTTTCGCTTGAGCCGCTTGTAAGTGCCGTGAAACAGTCAAGCTCTGGGGCCGTCGCGACCTTCCTCGGCATAGTGCGAGAGCAGTCACGAGGCCGACAGGTCCGCTATTTGGAGTACGAAGCCTACCGGGAGATGGCGATTTCCAAGATGCGCGAGATTACCGATGAGATCCACCAGAAATGGAAGGTGGACAAGATCGCCATGATGCACCGGATCGGCCGTCTGCAGATCGGTGAGGCGAGCGTCGCCATCGCCGTATCTGCCCCTCACCGTCACGAGGCGCTCACCGCTTGCGCCTACGCGATCGATCGCCTGAAAGAGGTTGTCCCGATCTGGAAGAAAGAGGTCTGGACGGATGGCGAGGAGTGGGCCGGCCCAGGAACCTGCGAACACCGCTGATTTTCCACTCAGGTTCGATAGTCCTCAGCCTCGATGATGCGTCTGGCGATGGCCCTTCGCAGGCGGGTAGTGTTGACAGGCGTGTAACGGGTCAACTTCTTCAGGGCGGCAAGCTGAGTCCAGAGGGTATCGCCTTCCTCCATTGAGGCCAGGCCCTCCTTGGCCAGCAGGTCGATCCGGGCGAAAGCGTTGTTGAGGTAGACCTTGACCATATCCGATTTCGCTTCTGCCGCGCCTTCTCCATCCCGCTCTGTCGACTTCAGTGCGCGGAGCAGCGCGCTCTCCATGGCAAACAGCTCGATCACCAGATCACTCAGCACCCCGAGGATCTCCTGCTCATCTGCAAGTCGCTCGCGATACTTCTGGGCGGCGGATCCAGAGACCATCAACGCAATCTTCTTCGCTAACTGAAGCAGCCGGATCTGTTCACCAAGTGGGCCCGTGGGTGCCTCCTCTTGACTTGGACTGTAGCTGAGTAGATCTGCCAGCAGCTTCTGGGTCGCCATGAAGAGCAGCAGGCGTCCCTGCAGCGCCCGCCGGAGGAACGTCGTAGGAATCAACAATCGGTTGATTTCGTTGGTTCCCTCGAAGAGTCGGTTGATCCTGGCATCCCGATAGATCCGCTCGGCCGGAAAGTCCGCGATGTAGCCGTAGCCGCCGAAAATCTGGACGGTTTCGTCAGCGACGTAGTCGAGGGCCTCAGAGGCATAGACTTTGTTGATGGAGCACTCAACGGCGTACTCTTCAACTCCCTTGGCGGTATCGAGTCCGGCTCGCTCGTCCTCCTGGTCGATGGCTGATACGATCCGCTCGATCAGGCCGGCAGTCCGATAGGCCATTGACTCGGCGACATAGGTCCGGATCGCCATCTCGGCCAGCTTTTTCTGGATGAGGCCGAACGAGGCGATAGGTTGTCCGAATTGTGTGCGCTGCTTCGCATACCTGACCGCCTCGCGCAGAGCCAGTTTGCAGACACCCAGGCAGCCGGCCCCAAGCTTGAGCCGGCCGATGTTCAACAGGTCGAAGGCGACCTTGTGTCCCCTGCCGATCTCATAGAGAAGGTTCTCCACGGGGACCCTCGCATTCTCCAGGACCACGCTCCTGGTGGAGGTCCCCTTGATTCCCATCTTTTTTTCTTCCGGTCCCAGGCTGACGCCGGGCGTGTCCTTGTCGATGATAAAGGCGGTGAACTTGTCCCCGTCCACCTTGGCGTAGGTGACGTACAGATCGGCAAAGGCGGCGTTCGTGATGAACTGTTTCGTGCCGTTCAGGATGTAGGACTTTCCGTCAGGCGAGAGGACTGCCTTGGTTTTGGCGCTGAGCGCATCAGAGCCGGAACCCGGCTCCGTAAGCGCATAGGAGCCGATCTTGGCCCCGGTGGCGAGGAGCGGCAGGTAGCGGGCCTTCTGCTCGGCATTGCCGAACCATGCGATCGGGAGCGACCCGATTCCCGAGTGGTCCAACAGCGAGATGGCAAACGAGCCACCCTCACTTATCTGTTCGGCGATGACTGTGGAGGTGGTCAGGTCCAGCCCCAGGCCGCCGTACCTGGTCGGGATATCCACCGACAGCAGCCCCAGCTCCCCTGCCTTCTTGAAGAGCTGAAGCGTTACGTCCCAGTCCTGGTGCTCGATCTGCTCGGCCTTGGGCTTGACCTCGGCCTCGATGAACTCCCGTGTCAGCTTCCGCATCATCTGCTGTTGCTCACTCAGATCTTCAGGCGTAAAGACCTCTTGAGGAGGTGTCTCGCGGATGAGAAAGCTGCCGCCCGCAACGAGTTCATTCTTTGCCGTCGTCATCTGATCCTCCTCCAACCCTATACCCTCTCAAAAATGCCTGCGGCGCCCATCCCCCCGCCGATGCACATCGTGACCATCCCATAGCGGGCGTTTCGTCGATGCATTTCGTACAACAGCGTGGCCGTCAGTTTCGTTCCGGTGCATCCGAGCGGATGACCCAGGGCGATCGCGCCGCCGTTGACGTTTACCCGAGGAGTAGGGAGCTTCAGCTCCCTGATGACGGCAAGGGCCTGAGCGGCAAACGCCTCATTCAACTCGATCAGGTCGATCTGGTCAAGGGTAAGGCCGGCGAGCTTGAGCGTTCTGGGGATCGCCTCGACCGGTCCGATTCCCATGAGATCCGGCGGCACGCCCGCGACGGCGAAGGCTCGGAAGATAGCAAGCGGCTGTAGCCCTAACCGTTCCGCCTTTTTCCGCGACATCACTAACACCGCGGCCGCGCCGTCGCTGGTCTGCGACGAGTTGCCTGCCGTGACGGTACCGCTCTTGTGAAAGACCGGCTGGAGTCTGGCGAGCGCCTCGGCAGAGGTATCGTACCGGACCCCCTCGTCGGTATCGAAGATCACCTCATCCGTGGCGATACGCGGCGCACCCTCCCCACGGAATGTCTTCTTCACAACGGTGAGGGGGACGATCTCGTCCTTGAATCGTCCCTCCCGGATGGCGGCTGCCGCCTTGAGGTGGCTCTGCAGCGCGAAGCCATCCTGCTCCTCTCGGCTCACCTGATACGTGCGGGCGAGATTTTCGGCGCTGTTCCCCATCGAGATATAGACAGCCGGATACTGTTCTGCGAGGTACGGATCGGGCGCGTACGTATTCCCGCTCATCGGGACTAGGCTCATGCTCTCGGCCCCGCCGGCAATGATGACGTCGGCAAAGCCGGCCATGATCCGCTCGGCCGCCAGCGCGATGGTTTGGAGCCCGGAGGAACAGAAGCGGTTGACCGTCTGCCCGGGGACGGTGTACGGCAGCCCCGCCCGCAGCGCCGCGACCCTCGCCATGTTCATGCCCTGTTCGGCCTCCGGGAAGGCGCAGCCGATAATGACATCCTCGACCTCTTGCGGGTTGAGTCCAGGCACCCGCTTCATCAGGTCGGCGATTACGGTAGCCGCCATTGCGGTAGGAGGTGTGGCGCTGAGCGTCCCGCGCGGCGCCTTGCCCACCGCCGTTCTTACCGCCGCCACAATCACTGCTTCTCGCATCTGCTTACTCCCGAACCCCAACCCCTATTCTTCAGTTCCTCAGCGGCTTGCCCGTCTTCAGCATATGCTGTATACGTTCCTGGGACTTCCGTTCACCGCACAGACTGAGAAACGCCTCCCGCTCCAGATCCAGGAGATGCGCCTCGCTGACCAAGGTCCCTGGTACCACATCGCCGCCGGCCAGGACATTGGCCAGCTTCCTGGCGATCCGCTCGTCATGATCGCTGATGTAGCCCCCACACTTCATATTATACAACTGCGTGTCGGCTACGGCGATGGCGCGCGTCCCCAGAACCTTGATGTCATCTCTTGGCTGGGGCGGGGTGTACCCTTGGGCGACCAGCCCAAGCGCTACCTGCTTCGCCTCGTGCAGTAGGCGATCCTGATTTATTGAAAACGTATCGGCCGACCTGAGGTAGCCGAGTCGCTGCGCATCCTTCGCGCTGGTTGAGACCTTGGCGAAGGCGATCGTTTCGAAGGCATAGCGGAAAAACGGCAGCAGATCCACCTCGGCCCCTTCCGGGATCCCTTCCAGGCTTCGGAGCAGCATCTCCTTGCAGCCGCCTGCGGCCGGGATCAGCCCGACGCCTACCTCCACGAGCCCGATGTAGGTTTCGGCGGCGGCGCGGATCCGCGCGGTGTGCAGACAGATCTCGCAGCCCCCGCCGAGCGTCATGGAAAATGGGGCCGCTACCACCGGCTTCTCGAAACACTTGAGCGCCATGTCGGCATCCTGGAAGGCCCGTATCATCAGCTCGATGTCGTCCCAGTTCTCCTCCTGCGCCTCAAAGAGGAGGGCCATCAGGTTCGCGCCGACACAGAAGTGTCTTCCCTGATTCCCGATGACGAGGGCATCGAATCGCTCGGCGCAAAGCTGCAGGCTCGTCCGTATCATCTGAAGAATATCAGGGCCGATGGCGTTGTTCTTGGAGTGGAACTGCAGGCAGGCGACCCCATCTCCCAGGTCGACCAGCGATGCGCCGGAATTGCGAGTAACCACCTGTTGCTGCTCATGCAGCGTCTGGAGATGAATGATCCCAGGTCGCGCCGAGATCTCAACCTGTTCGGCTGTCCCGAGGTCAAAGGCGTACTGCCGTCCTGCCTCCCGGCGGTAGAAGCTCTCGGCGCCGCTTTGAAGCAGCGCGGTCACCAGCGGGGGAAGTGTCTTGCCCTCTTGTGCCATTCGGGCGCTCGCCTTTTTGATTCCCAGGGCATCCCAGAGCTCGAACGGCCCAAGCTCCCAGCCGAAGCCCAGCTTCATGGCCTGGTCCACACTGCCGATGTCGTCAGCGATCTCAGGGATTCGATCTGCAGCGTAGAGCAGGGTCTCGCGTAAGAGCTGCCACACGTAACGACCGGCGCGGTCATCGGCATAGGCCAGCGCACGGAGTCGCTCCACGGGCTCCTCGATCCCCTGGACCATGTCGAGTGAGGGGAAGGCCACCGGCCGCTGCTGCCGGTACTCCATCGTCTTGTAATCAAGGACCAGGATCTCGCTGCCTTCGGTCCCTTTGATTCGCTTGTAGAACCCTTGGCCGGCCTTCTCGCCCAACCAGCCGCGCTTCACCAGCTCTGACAGGAATGGCGGAATAGTATAGGCCGGTCGCTCCTGATCATCTGAGAGAGCCTCGGCGATATTGGTGGCAATGTGTACGACCGTATCGAGGCCGACGAGATCGGCGGTTCGAAATGTGGCGGTCTTGGGGTGACCGATGGCACTGCCGGTAAGCCGGTCAACCTCCTCGATCGAGTAGTCGCCCCCCACCATGAGTCGCATGGCGGTAAAGAGGCCGAAGGCGGCGATCCGGTTGGCGATAAAGTTCGGAGTATCCTTAGCGAAGACGATCCCCTTGCCAAGCCTCCGTTCCGCGAAGGCAGCCAGCCCTTGCATCACCTCTGGCAGTGTCTCTGGGCCGGGGATCAGTTCCAGGAGCTTCATGTACCGCGGGGGGTTAAAGAAGTGCGTGCCCAGAAAGTGAAGTCGGAAATCGACAGACCGCCCCTCCGCGAGGCGTCGGATCGAGATCCCTGAGGTGTTGCTGCTGATAAGACTTCCCGGTCTACGGTGGGCGTCAACCTTGGCAAAGAGCGCCTGCTTGGCCTCAAGTCGCTCAGGCACCGCCTCGATAATCCAGTCGGCTTGAGACAGCCACTCGAGATGGTCTTCGATATTTCCGATAGTGATCAGGCGGGCGTCTTTGGGCGAAAAGAAAGCGGGTGGAGAAGCCTTGAGGGCGGCCTCAAGACCTTTGGCCGCAAAGCGATTGCGGAACGCGGGACTTTCCCTGGTCAGCCCCTTACGCCGATCTTCCTCGGTCAGTTCGGGCGGCACGATGTCAAGCAGGAAGGTGGGGATACCGGCATTCGCAAGATGGGCAGCAATCCCACTCCCCATCACCCCCGCGCCCAGTACTGCCGCACGCCTGATAGCTGATGACATCGGACCTCCGAGCCCCCTTCACCTTCATCCTCTCCCCCCAGGTGGGGAGAGGAATGTTTTGATGCCCCTCGCCCCCCTCTGGGGGAGAGGGCGTGGGTGAGGGGGATTTTCTAAGCAAAGAGTACTGAACAGGCCAAAGGTTGTAAAGGCGAATTATCCAGCATTACTTTTTCTCGTTGACAACCCACCAAATGGGAGGGATATGTAATGCGAGTAAATTGCCAGCGGGTTTCTCCCCATTAGGCGCAAACCATAGAGAGTGAACACGGAGGGTAACATGCTTAACTTAGCTGAGATCCTCAAGGACGCCATGAGCCTAGACGTCCATGATCGTGCCGCTTTGGCGGAAAGACTTTTGGCCAGCCTGGAAGAGTTGAGCGAGGAAGAAGCGGAGCGCCTGTGGGCAGAGGAAGCGCAAAGGCGGCTGGATGAGTACCGCGCAGGCCGTGCTAAGGCGGTTCCGGCCGAAAAGGTCCACAAACAAGCGGAAAGACTTTTCCGGTGACGTCTGTCAGGTACCACGAGGCAGCCGAGGACGAGTTGCTGCACGAGATCGGCTACCTCGAACTCCGAGCTAACGGGTTGGGGCGACGGTTCTTTGCCGAGGTTCGGAGGACCGAGAAGCTCATCTCACAATTTCCAGAATCGGCCGAGGAGATTCGACCGGGCATCCGGAAGCGTATACTCCAGAAGTTTCGGTATTCGCTCATCTACTCAATTGAGGAGGACGTTTTACTCATCCTGGCGGTGGCTCACCACAGCCGTCGACCGGGTTATTGGGTTGGTCGTATCAGCAGTGGGATGTAAAAACCTGAGGGTGGCAGCTAATAACCGGGTGGAGTTTGGCGTTCGCAAAGCTCGCGCGGCTTACTCAAAACCTTAGACCTCAGAGGGGTATCGCGTGATCTGTAGGCTCGGTAAAAAAGACCGAAGTCGAGTAGGTCGGGTTAGCGCAGCGTAACCCGACGAAACCAATGCGATACCGGCGCGCATTCATTCCAGGCGGCTCGTTCTTCTTCACCGTGGTGACGGCGCAACGCCGGCCGCTCTTTGCGTCTGTGGATGCGGTCGCGGTGTTACGAGCGGCATTTCGCGCGGTGCGTACATCTCGCCCTTTCGAGGTGGACGCAATCGTGGTGCTGCCCGATCATCTGCATTGCATCTGGACGCTGCCGCCGGGCGACGCCGACTTTGCGACGCGCTGGCGGCTTATCAAGACGTGGTTCACCAAGCACTGTGACCCGGCAATACGCACCGAGACGAATCGCGTACGGACAGCGAAACAGGAACAGGCGGTATGGCAGCAGCGCTACTGGGAGCACGTGCTCCGGGACGAAGTCGATGTCATTCGACATGTGGAGTATGTGCATTTCAACCCGGTCAAACATGGGCTTGTACCATCGGCGATGGGGCGTGGCCATATTCCAGCTTTCGCCGGTATTATGTTGAGGCGGGGGTATATCCCGCGGATTGGGGACAGGGTGCGATGGATTTCGAGGGGGTGGGGCAGGAATGAGGCAATCGGATTGTCGGGTTACGCTGGGCTAACCCGACCTACGATGCTGCGGTCGCATGAAATGAGCGGTCAGGAGACCAGCCGGAGAGATAGGTACACCCGCTGACAGACTTGTCGGGTTACGCTACGCTAACCCGACCTACAATACCGCAATACTGGTTACTTACCGGCGCGGGTGCGGAGTTCCTTCAGCGCCGACTCGAGCCGCTTAACCTCTTCGCCGTAGCCGGCGAAGTTGCCCTGCCGAAGCAGGTCCTGTGCCCGCGTGTAATGGTCGTAGGCGCGAGCCGCCAGCGCCTTAAGTGAGCTGTCAACCTGTGGGATGGCGGCTGCGCCAGGCGGAATCATGGCCGTGACGGGTCCCCTTGCCGCGCCGCCAAAGACTTTGGCCAGAGCGGCGTCGAGGCTCTCTTCCATGGCGATCTGGCTCCCATGCGCGACGATGATCCGCTTCAGTTCAGGAAGCGACCCTTTCTCAGCCGCCAGGTAGAGCGGCTGGACGTAGAGCAGCGACCGCTCGATCGGGATGGCCAACATGCTGCCTCGGATTACGGTAGAGCCGCGTTGGCTCCAAAGCGAGAGCTGCTGCGAGATAAAGGAATCCTGGTCGATACGGGCGTTGATCTGTCTCGGGCCGTAGACCAGCTTTGCCTTGGGGAAGTTGAAGGCGGTGAGCTTCCCGTAGTGCGGCGGGTCGCTGCGGGCCGCGATCCAGGCAATCATGTTGTCTTTCTTATTCGGCGTGAACGGCAAGAGGAGGATAAACTCTTCCTTCGTCTCGCCTGGAAGCCGCATGATGGTGTAGTACGGCTCCATCTCAGCGGGGATGCTCCAGAGATCTTCTTTGTTGTAAAAGACCTGGGGGTCCTGCATGTGGTAGGTGCTGTAGAGCCTGGCCTGGATGTTGAACATCCCTTGCGGATAGCGAAGATGGGTCTTCAGATCGTCCGGCATCGCCTCGAGCGGTTGAAAGAGTCCAGGGAATGCCCGGTCGTAGACCTTGATCACCGGATCGGTGGGATCGGCCAGGTAGAAGCTGAGACTTCCGTTGTAGGCGTCCACCACCACCTTGACTGAGTTACGGATATAGTTGCCCACGCCGCGGATCGGTTCGGAGTACGGGTACATATTCGAGATGGTGTAGGCGTCGATGATCCAGAACAGACGGCCGTCCCGAGCGATGACCAGATACGGATCCCGGTCGAAGTGTAAAAAGGGCGCCGCCTTCTGGACTCGCTCAGAGATCTGTCGGTGATACATGATCCGGCTGTCCAACGTCAGGTCTTGCGAGAGGAGGATCTTGAGCGTCCCGAAGCGGGTGGCGAACAGGAGTTTTCGTCCAAGGGACGTGAGCGGCACGCCCCCCTCACCGGTGTAGGTGCTATAGACGTTCTTGTCACCCGAGGGGTAATCCAGTTCCTGGGCTTGCGTCTTGACGATGACGTAGTCGTTGGCGAGCTCGCTGAAATAGATCTCCGGGCGCGTAACCTTGATCGGCGTGGTTGAGACAGGCGGGATGTCCTTGATTAGGAACTCCGGCAGCCCCTCCGGGGTGACCCGGTTCACGGGCCCGAGGACGACCCCGTAGCCGTGGGTAAAGATCAGATGCTCATTGATCCAACTCCGGCCGGGAAGATGTTCATACGACATCTCTCTGGCCGAGAGCATGACCTGCCGATACTCGCCGTCGATCTTGTACCGGTCGTTGTCCACGTCCACGAATTTATAATAGGTCCGGATCTCCTGGAGCTGGCCGTACGTCGTCAGCAGTGGACGGTGATCCCAGAGCCGGATGTTCTTGATCGT
Source organism: Candidatus Methylomirabilis sp. (assembly GCF_028716865.1). NCBI lineage: Bacteria > Methylomirabilota (SeqCode) > Methylomirabilia (SeqCode) > Methylomirabilales (SeqCode) > Methylomirabilaceae (SeqCode) > Methylomirabilis (SeqCode) > Methylomirabilis sp. (SeqCode). The sequence continues at coordinate 28,868 of NZ_JAQUOY010000007.1, forward strand.
CAGATCGTTGCGCCGCAGGTCCTCCCGGGTCAGGGTTTCCTCCGCCGGAAACTCTCGCTCGTCGATCCGGTCAAGTCCGTACGCCTGGCGGGTGAAGCGAATGTTGTGGGTGATGTAGGGACTCTCGGCAACGATCTCGTTCGGGACGACGCGAAAGCGCTGGATGAAGCCGGGATACAGACCTTGGCCGATGACGCTGGCAACGACCAGCATGCCGAGGCCGACCAGGACCAATCTCCAGCCGCGCTGGAAGATTTGGGCCATGCAGAGGATAGCGACAAAGATGGCCAGGATCGTGAGAAAGTTGAGGGCCGGGAGGTTGGCGTTGATGTCGCTATAGCCGGCGCCGAAGACCATTCCGCGAGGGGAGTAGAGGAGCTGGTAGGTGTCGAGCCGGTAACCAACGGCCTTAATCAGGAACAGTAATGCGCCGAGCACGAGCAGATGCGCCCTCGGCAGCCGGGCAATGATGGGTCCCCGAGCCGTGATCTGTATGCCCCGGAAGAGAAGATAGGTCAGGGTGGTCACCAAGAGGGTCAGGCCGACCGAGGTGATCAGCCAACTGTACAGAAAAGAGTAGAAGGGGAGTTGGAAAACATAGAAGCCGACGTCCGTCTGAAAGATCGGATCCGAAATACCGAAGGGTAACGCGTGGGCAAAGCGGATGTAACTCTCCCACTCGGCGGCCCCACGGAATGCCGAGAGAACTCCAAGTCCGAGGGCGCCGGGGATCAACAGTCGGCGGAAGTACGGTTCGATCACCAGGCGGCTGGGGAGGCCGAACCGATCCTCCACCTCAAGGAGGACATCGGTGGCCGTAAATCGGCTGGCCAGGAACAGGTTCACGTACACCAGGACCGCAAAGGCCAGGCCGAATGCGATGGCGAGCGTCAGTTGCGTCGTGAGGATCGTCAGGAAGACCTTGGGAAGCTTCACCTCCTGGAACCAGAGCCAGTCAGAGTAGAAGGGAACCGTCTGACTTCCAACCGCTAAGACGACCAGTAAGAGCAGCAGAAGAGCGATCTGTCTGCCCTTGAGATCTGAATCGCTTCCACTGGGTTGCGCCATCGTTGCTCCCCTGTTCTGCTGCTTCCTTTCGGAAGGAAAGCTAGATGAGTTGGAGTGCCCGCCCCGCCTCGGCCAGAGTGGTCAGCGCGGTATCCAGATCTGCCTTGGTGTGCGAGGCCGCCACAGTGAGCCGGATCCGTTCGGTCCCGCGCGGCACGGCAGGGTAGCGGATCCCCTGAGCAAAGACACCGCGGTCCAGAAGTTCCTGACAGAAGCGCATGGCGATCTCAGGCTCTCCCACCATCAGAGGGATAATCTGGGTCCCGCTCTCGCTCACGTCAAATCCAACATCGCGCAGACCTGCCCGAATGTACCGGGTGTTATCCCACAGCCGTTGCCGCAGTTCCGGCTCTTGTTCCACGATGGTGAGTGCCTCGATTACGGTTGCCGGCACCGCAGGCGGCAGCGCGCAGGTAAAGATAAAGGGTCTCGCCCGGTTGATCAGGTACTCGATGACGGTGCGGCTCCCGACCACGTAGGCCCCGAAGCCGCCGAGCGCTTTGGCGAGGCTTCCGGTCTCGATGTCGATCCGGCCCAGCACGCCCGTCGCCTCGGCGGTCCCGCGCCCGGTCTCACCCAGCACGCCGATGCCATGGGAGTCGTCCACCATCGTCATGCAGTCGTAGCGTTCCGCCAGTCCGACGATCTCTCCAAGGGGCGCGACATCCCCATCCATACTGTAGAGGCCGTCGACCACGATGAGCCGTCGTCCGGCGGAGACCTCTCGTTTTAACAGTCGCTCCAAGGCAGTGAGGTCGTTGTGCGGGAAGATTCGAACCTGAGCTCGCGACAGGCGACAGCCGTCAACGATGCTGGCATGATTCAGCGCATCGCTGAACACCACGTCCTGTGAGTCCATCAGAGCAGAGATGACACCCAGGTTGGCCTGGTACCCGGTGCTGAACAGGAGGGCGGCCTCGGCCTGTTTGAAGCGGGCAAGCCGTTCCTCCAGTTGGGGATAGAGATCGTAGTTACCCGAGATCAGACGGGCAGAGGCGGCGCCGCAGCCGTACCGCAGGGTAGCCTGGCAGGCGGCCTCTTTCAGTCGCGGGTGGCAGGCCAGGCCAAGATAGTCGCTTCCGGCAAGGTGGATCACCTCCCTACCGTCTACGTGAATCCGTGGGCCTTGTGGACCGTCGACCTGTCTGAGCCAGCGGTACTGGCCCTCGATCTTCAGATCGTCCAGTCCCTGCTGAAGCGACTGAGTCATATCTCGACGCAGACGTGGATCGTCACAGGTTGGCAGTACCGTGGTTTCCTCGGCGGAGATCATTATCCGGACATTATAGAGGAAGCGTGACAGGTGAGCAACCGGAACCGGCGGCAGGGCGCCTGGCGGCTATCGATCGCGGTAGGCGTGCGTGGCGTACTCGTGGATCATCCTATCTGTATTGAAGAAAGAGGCGTTGAGCGCAATAGTAAATCGCATCACCTCCGCCCATCGGGTGGGGTCGAGGTAGTAGAGAGGCAGGATCGTGTCCTCCAGCTTACAGTAGAGTTCCTCTGCGTCCTTGTCATCTCGCCTCTCGACTACTGTTCCGTTGTCTCGAGAACCGATAGCCCAGCCCGTCACCCCTTCCACAAGCACTTCCAGCCACCAGCCGTCGAGCACGCTGAGGCTCGGCACCCCGTTGTGGGCCGCCTTCATCCCGCTGGTGCCGGATGCTTCATATGGCGGCTGTGGCGTATTCAGCCAGAGGTCCGCGCCTGAGGTGAGCAACAGGCCCAGCTCCATATCGTAGTTGGGCAGGTAGGCGATCTTGACCTCAGGCGCCAGCTCTTTCGCCCAGTGGAATATTTTTTGAATGAGCGCCTTTCCCTCTTCATCCTTGGGATGCGCTTTTCCGGAAAAGATCACCTGCAACGGGCCGCGCTGGACCGAAATACGCCTGAGCCGCTCCGGATCAAAAAAAAGGAGATCCGGGCGCTTGTAGGACGTCGCCCTCCGTGCGAAGCCTATGGTGAAGGTATGCTGGTCGAAGGCCGCGTTGGCCGTTCTGTTGACTTCTCTAATCAGCAACTGCTTTGCCTCGTCATGGGCCTGCCGAATGGCATCGAGGGGAATGCCGAGGGCATACCGCAGGCAGAAGCTATCCTCTCGCCAATCCGGGGTGTACCGATCATACAGGGCGCGAAATGCCGGGGCGGTCCAGGTGGCGGAATGCACGCCGTTAGTGATGGAGTCGATGGGGAGGTTCGGGAACATGGTACGTGACACCTCGCCGTGTCGTTTGGTCACCCCGTTGACATAATTGCTCAGATGGAGTCCGACACATGTCATATTGAGCGAGCCGTTACAGCAACTGAGGGGTTGTGTGAGAGTTTGTAACGCCTTCCAGTGGTCCGCATCCAAGATGCGTTGGGCCAGATCGAGGGGGAACTGATCGTGGCCGGCGGGAAGCGGCGTGTGAGTCGTGAAGACACAGAGGCGCTTCACCTGATCGATGGCGTCTTCCGCCTGCTGGGGCGTCTGTTTGAGCGCCTCAGCCAATAGTTCCAGAGCCAGCAGGGCGGCATGGCCTTCGTTCATGTGGAACCTGAAGACCCGGGTGTACCCCATCACCCGCAGTATGCGTACACCGCCCACACCGAGAATGACCTCCTGGCACAGGCGATACCGCTGATCACCGCCATACAGGTAGTTGGTCAGCGTACGGTCATAGGGATCGTTGCAGGGCAGATCAGTATCCAACAGTAACACTGGAACGACGGTACCCGATACCCCGGTAATCAGATATTGCCATGCGCGTACGGTAACCTGTCGTCCTTCGACCTCCACCTGGCATGTACCGTCCGTGAGGTGGAGGAATTGATCTATAGGCCATGCTGCAGGCTCCTCATGTTGGCGCCCCTCTTCATCGAGCTGTTGAGAAAAGTAGCCCTTTCGATATAGCAGCGTCACACCGACCATGGACAGCCCCAGGTCGGCCGCGCTGCGCAGCGTATCGCCCGCCAATACGCCAAGCCCTCCGCTGTAGGTGGGCAGAGGGCTTTCGAGTGCGACCTCCATAGAGAAGTAGGCGATAGTTCGCGGCGCGAGTTTCTCAACTTTCATAGATCTGTTGTTCCCCTCCTCACCGCCCAAAGGTGCGGTGTCATATCGACGTTACATCCCAACGCCAGTCACTCAACTTTATTATAATACTATCATATCTACCGGTTTTTTGCAGTAATTAGATGTCCTCCCTGTCTTATGAAATGAACTACCCCTCAACAAGTCGCGGGGAATGAACCTCCAGTGGATTCAACAACAGGAGGTGCGGCCTCTGAAGTTTATTGTCGGTGACCCTGGTGATTTGACTCCGTGTCGGGGTCACGATATGATGAAGCCATGGCGCGATGCTTCGAAGGAGTTATGACGGATCTGCTGGGGAAGGGGCAGCCGGAAGGGGCGGAGTTGTTGTTGAAGGGTAAGGAGGAATGCCATGCCGGAGATGAAGGTAGGTTACGTCAACGAGTATTTCGCCAAAGTGGGAGTAGCCGGAATTGAGATCACCGAAGGTTATTTGGTGGTGGGTGATACCATCCGCTTTAAGGGCCACACGACGGATTTTATCCAGCGGGTGGACTCGATCCAACTTGAACACCAGTCTCTCCAGCGAGCGGAACCGGGCCAGGTGATCGGGGTCAAGGTGCGCGAGCGCGTCCGCCTGCACGATCAGGTCTTCAAGGTCACAACGTAGAGAACGGTCGCCAGTCGGAAATATCCCGCACTGCCAAGCCGCACCAATACTGCCTTAACTTGTTATCCAGCGTTATGCTTCGGCGGCAAAAAAGGAATTGACATTTTAATTGAATCGCATAAGTATGTAAGCGCTTACTTGTGTCATGATGAGGGTCAGAAACGAAGCGATCGAAATCCCCCCAACCCCATTTTGTAAAGGGGGCGAGGGGGATTTAGAGGAGCCAGGATGGGAGCGCGTCTGAGTGCTGAAGAACGCCGGGAGCAGATTGTCGAGGTGGCGGTGGAGCTGTTTTCTCGGAAAGGGTTCAGAGGGACCAGAACGCGCGAGATTGCTGAGACTGCCGGCATCAGCGAGGCGATGATCTACAGGCACTTTGCGACGAAGCGCGAGCTGTATTCCGCGATCATCGAGGCGAAGTCGGTGACGGAGGAGTTGCTGGCGAGCGCAGCGGCAGCCGCCAAAAGGAAAGACGACGCCGGCGTCCTGCGGGCGCTAGGCCTGAAGATGATCGAGCAGACGGAGGCCGACCCAAGCCTCATGCGACTCCTGCTGTTCAGTGCGCTCGAAGGGCATGAGCTCTCCGAGATCTTCTTTGAATCCCGGGTCAAAAGGCTGCACGAGTTTCTGAGCAGCTACATCCGAGGACGGATCAAGGAGGGACGGTTCCGCTCGATCGATGCGCTGGTTGTCGCCCGCGGGTTCATCGGGATGATCGTCCATTATTTACTGATCCATAAGCTGTTCGGCGTCAAACGCCCGCCTCGCTCCTCACCGGAAGAGGTTGTCGAGCAGTTCGTATCGATTTTTCTAAAGGGGATTGAGCAATGAGATACCACCTCCTGCCCAGAGGCATTGGGCTCTCGCTGCTTCTGCTGCTGCCCCTCTTGGGATGTTCGCGGGAGCAGGCTGCGAACAGCGCCCCTACGGCGAAGGAGCAGAGTATTGCGATCACGGTGGGCCCCGTCGAGGCTAGGGATGTGATGCGACGCGTAGAGGTTGTCGGTACCCTCGAAGCCGACGAAGAGGTGATGGTCTACGCCCAGGTGTCGGGGCCTGTGGACAAGATCTTGGTTGACCTGGGTGACCGTGTGAGGGCAGGGCAGCCGCTGCTTCAGATTAACCAGGCTGACTTTCAGTTGCAGGTTCAAAAGGCTGAGGCGATCCTCCAGCAAACACGGACACGACTGGGCGCGCTGGATGGCAGAGATATACTATCCGACGACCAGCAGCCGGTCGTTCGCCAGGCCAAGGCCAACTATGATGACGCCGCCTTGTGGTACGAGCGGATGCAGAACCTGTACAAGGAAGGGGCCGTCTCACGCAACGACGTTGATACGGCGATGGCGAAGCGCGACGCCCTGAAGGCAGCGCTTGACAACGCGCTGGGTCAGGTACGGGCGCTTCGGGACCAACTCAGGGAGCAACAGGCGGCGCTGGATCTCGCCCGTCGAAACCTCCAGTACACGGTGATCCGAGCGCCCATCGATGGCTCCATCAAAGAGCGGGACGTGTCCGCCGGCCAGTACATCGCCGGCGGCAGCATGCAGAATACCAAGCTGCTGACCCTCGTCCGTGACGATCCCCTAAAGCTGAAGGCGTCGGTGCCGGAGCGATTCCAGGGACAGATCCGGCCTGGCCAGGAGGTGAAGGTTCAGGTTGAGGCCTATCCAGGCCGCGAATTCAGCGGGACGGCAAAGCGGGTCGGCCCGGCCGTCTTTACCGACACTCGGACATTTCCGATCGAGGCTAGAGTGCCCAACCGCGAGGGGCTGTTAAAGCCGGGCTCCTTCGCCAAGGCGCGGGTTGAGATCCGGCTTGACCGCGGCATTCCCTTTATCCCGGAGGAGGCCGTCTATTATTTCGTAGGGGTCACCAAGGCGTTCGTAGTCAAGGACGGTGTCGCCCAAGAGCGACAGATCACGGTCGGCGAGCGCCAGGACGGACTGGTTGAGATCGTTGAGGGACTTCAACCTGGGGAGCAGGTAGCTACCTCGCGCCTGAGTCAACTGTCCGGCGGCGCAACGGTTCAGGTGGTCGCGAAATAAACCCATGTCCTTAATTGAAATCTGCGTCAAGCGGCCTGTCTTCGCCACGATGCTCATTATCTCCCTCGTGGTCATGGGACTGGCGTCCTTCCGGGAGCTAGGGCTCGATGTCTTTCCCAAGGTCGATATGCCCACCGTCACGATCACGACGAGGCTGGAAGGCGCGAGCCCGGAGGAGATCGAGAGCAACATCACGAAGCGGATCGAGGAAGCCGTCAACACGATCAACGGGATCGACGAACTGCGGTCGACCACCATCGAGGGGCAGTCCCAGGTCTTTGTGACGTTTGTCCTGGAGCGCAAGATCGACGAGGCGGCCAACGATGTCCGGGAGAAGGTGGCGGCGGTCGTCTCGGCGTTTCCCCAGGGGACCGAGGCCCCGGCGATCGAGAAGTTCGACCCCGACGCGGCTCCGATCATGGCGATTGTCGTCTCGGGCAAGCGCTCGGCCCGCGAGATTACGGAACTCGCCGACAAGAAGATCAAGCGGCAGCTCGAAACCGTCAAGGACATCGGGGCAGTCACCCTTGTCGGCGACCGGAAGCGGGAGATCCAGCTTGTCGTGGATCCCCACCGCCTCGAGGCCTACAACCTCTCGATCCAACAGGTCAAAGCGGCTGTCCAGCGTCAGAACGTTGAGATCCCTGGAGGCAACATCACCTGGCAGACGCGGGAGCAGGGGCTTCGGACGTTGGGGCGGATCGAGCGGGCTGAGGATTGGGGCGACCTGATCGTGGCGGATTATAAGGGTGCCCCAGTCCGGATTCGAGACATCGGCGCCGCGCTGGACGGCGAAGAGGAGCCCCGCACCCTCTCCCGCCTTGACGGCAAGAACGCCGTCTCCCTCCTGGTCCAGAAGCAGTCCGGGACCAACACCGTGGCCGTCGTCGAGCGAGTCAAGGCGAAGCTTCAAGAGATCGCACAGACCGTGCCGCCGGATGTCAAGTTCCAGGTGGTGCGCGACATGTCGCGATTCATCAAGCGCTCGATCGCAGAGGTGGAGGAGCACCTGATGCTGGGTGGGCTGCTGGCCAGCCTCATCGTGGCCTTCTTCATCGGGCGCCTCGTGCGACGGGAACAGGTCGTCCTGGGCGCACTGTTGGCGGGTCTCACCCTGGCGTTCTTCTATGGCGATCCGGAGCTGTTACTCACGGTCGTGGTCGGGTCGATTGTCGTTACCGTCATCCTCTTCCTTTCAACCGCTCGCCTTCGGCCCGCCTTCATCGCCGCGATCTCGATCCCGGCTTCGATCATCGCCACCTTCACCATCATGCGTATAGCCGGCTTTACCCTGAACAATCTCACGATGCTGGGTCTCTCCCTCTCCACCGGTATCGTCATTGACGACGCCATCATCGTACTCGAGAATATCTTCCGCCACATTGAGGAGGAACATCGTCCCCCGATGGAGGCGGCGGTGACCGGCGCCAAGGAGATTGTCCTGGCAGTCATGGCCACGACCCTCTCGCTGGTGGTCATCTTCCTCCCTGTCGCCTTCATGGGGGGGCTCGTGGGACGGTTCTGGAACAGCTTTGGCCTGACGGCGACCTTCGCCATCCTCGTCTCGTTGCTGGTAGCGTTCACCCTGACCCCGATGCTCTCCGCCCGGATGCTGAAGCCTGTGGTGAGCTCGGTCGAACCATCGGAGGAGTTCGGCGAAGGCCATGATGGACACCGAGCGCACGATCAAGGATCCAAGGCGACGCGCGTCTATGCCTTTCTGGAGCGCCACTACGATCGGCTCCTCGTCTGGTGCCTGAACCACCGGGCTGTTGTCCTGCTGCTGGCCGTGTTCCTGTTGCTCTCAACCGTCCTCATCGGCAGGCTGATGAAACCGGATTTCGTTGTTGATGACGACATGAGCGAATTCGAGGTCATCGTCGAGACGCCGCCCGGCTCCTCACTCGACCGGAGCGACAGGATCCTTCAGCGGCTTGAGGCCGATCTGAAGACCATCCCTGAGGTGGAGCACCTGTTCACCAGCATCGGGGTGCAAGGGAAGGATCGGGCCAACATTACCGATGCCTCGATCTATGTGGGACTCACGCACCTGAGGCAGCGGACACGCTCGCAGCAGGCGATCATGCAGGAGGTCCGACAGATGTTCAGGACCCATCCGGACCTGAGAATCAGCGTGCAGCAGATCGGGTTGATCTCGGGGGGCGGCTTCAAGCAGACCCCGTTCAACCTCGTGCTGCGTGGCCCTGACCTGCAGCAGCTCGATGGCTACGCCCAGGCCCTCATCAAACGCCTCACTGCCATCCCCGGGTTCGTAGACGTAGACACCAGCCAGGCCCAGCGGCGACCCGAGGTCCAGGTCCAGATCGATCGGCAGAAGGCGTCCGATCTTGGGATCAGGGCGGAGGATGTCGCGCTCACGCTCCGGACGATGGTGGGTGGGGAGAAGGTCGGTTTCTACCGGGAGGGAGGGGAGCAGTACGACGTCCGCCTGCGACTCAAGGACGACTACCGGAAAGATGCGTCCGTCATCTCGGCCCTGACGGTGCCGACCGTTACCGGCAGGCTGGTGAAGCTGAACAATATCGTAAGACTCAACCCGGGACGGGCGCCGGCGCAGATCGACCGCTATGCCCAGGAGCGACAGATTACAGTCCAGGCGAACCTCCACCAGATGGCGCTGGGGGAGGCGACCGCCCAGGCCGATGCGGCCATCAAGGCGATAGCGATGTCTCCCGGCTACTCGACCGCGTACCTTGGCCGCGGCAAGTTGATGGCCGAGGCGTTCTACAACTTCGCGATTGCCTTTGTCCTCTCCATCGCGTTCATCTATATTGTCCTCGCGGCCCAGTTCGAGAGCTTCATCCACCCGATCACCATCATGGTCTCAATGTTCCTGTCGATCCCCTTCGGTCTTGTGAGCCTCTTGGCTGCAGGTCAGACCCTGAATATCTATAGCGTCATGGGGTTATTCCTTCTCATGGGAGTCGTCAAGAAGAATGCGATCCTCCAGGTGGACTTCACGAATGTGTTGCGCGGGAGAGGTAAGCCGCGCTACGAGGCGCAATTGGAGGCCGACCGCGCGAGGCTTCGGCCGATCCTCATGACGACGCTCGCCATTATTGCCGGAATGCTGCCGGTTGCCTTAGGCAAGGGCGACGGTGCTGCCTCCCGAGCCTCACTTGCCACGGCCGTCGTCGGCGGGCAGACCCTCTGCCTCCTGATCACGCTGCTGGTGACCCCGGTCATCTACTCGTACTTCGACGATCTCCGCGGGCTCCGGATCGTCTCGTGGCTGTACGAGTTCCGACTTCGGACGTGGTTGCAGGACGGCAAAGAGAGGGTCTAGGGTAAAAGAGTTGGGGATGAGGGGCGAAGATGGAACTGACGCGGCGGCAGGAGATCATGGCGATGCTACGGGATGGCGAATGGACGCTGGACGAGCTGGCCAGGAATTTCGTAGTGCCCAAGAAGGTGATCATCGATGACCTCGAGCATATCGCTCGCTCCGTCCCAAAGCCCTTTCGCCTGCAGATCCATCCACCGACCTGCGAGGGGTGCGGCTACCGCTTCAAGGGTCGGACAAAATTCAACGATCCGTCTCGCTGTCCAATGTGCAAAAACGAACACCTTCGTTCCCAACGATTCCGGATCGAATAAATCCCCTCTCGCCCCCTTTTGTCAAAGGCGGGTTGAGGGGATGTGGAGCGAGGTAGCGCAAAAAACTTTGATACTGCGGGGGAACTTCCTATAATGGCGGATAATCGCTATGCCGACACAGCCGTCGAAAGCACTTGAGGCGTTTCCTAATCCTGAGCCAGGGCGCGACTACGAGATCCAGATGACGTGTCCTGAGTTTACCTGCCTCTGCCCGAAGACCGGCCAGCCTGACTTTGCGACCCTCACGCTCACCTATGTCCCGGACCGGTTGTGTATCGAGTTGAAATCGCTCAAACTCTATCTGTGGTCCTTCCGGAATGAGGGCCACTTCCACGAGGCGGTGACAAACCGGATTCTGGACGACCTTGTCAAAGCCTGTCAACCCCGCTTCATGAAGCTGGTCGCTGACTTTTACGTTCGCGGCGGCATCCACACCATCATTACCGTCACGCATCAAGTGAGCGACCGTCGCTGACCTTTGCAGTCGGCCATCGGTTGCGAGACCGTATCACTTCTGTCCCTTCCTTCGAAAATAGCAGTCAGTCGTAGGTCGGGTTAGCGTAGCGTAACCCGACAACTCATTCGACTTGCCTCTCCCAAGGATTTCGCTCCCGCCCTTCATGCTCTACATCACCAACAACAGCGAAAGCGACATCAGAACCCGCGTCAGCGTTATTGATCGCATAAGAGCGTTAGAAAACATTTGACATAACATGATTGAATATCCTATGGTTCTTTCCCCCTGGCTAATATTTATTGGTGGCTTCGAGAATAAAATGCCGGAGCCTTCAGCGGTCCATGTCAGGTAGGACATCTATTAAATCAGGTCCTGATAGACGGCGGTCCTTCAATCGAAGGATAGTGTCAGGTTATTGCGCTAACGCGGCGAGCTGGGGAGTGAGCATGACCGGGGACAACCGGATGCTGTGCGAGCGTGCCGGTCTCTGGACGTTCCTGAGGAGCGAGCTGATGGCAAGAGTCGTCTGGACCCTTGTGCTGACGTGGGGCCTGATCGTCGTGTTGGATCACGCTTCCGCTCAGGCCCAGCAACCTCCACCTGACCTGACAGAGCTCTCGCTCGAACAGTTGATGAGCGTCGAGATCACGTCGGTTTCCAAGCGGGAGGAGCGCCTGTGGGAGAGCGCCGCGGCCGTCTCTGTCATTACCGGAGAAGATATCCGCCGCGCAGGGGTCAAGAGCATCCCGGAGGCGTTGCGCCTGGTGCCTGGCCTCCAGGTGGCCCAGTTCGGTTCAAACCGATGGGCCATCTCGGCTCGCGGTTTCAATGCTACTTTTTCGAATAAGCTTCTGGTCCTCATAGATGGGCGGACCGTTTACACACCGCTGTTCGCCGGGGTCTTCTGGGACGTACAGGACACCCTTCTTGAAGATGTCGATCGGATCGAGGTCATCCGCGGACCTGGCGGGACTCTCTGGGGCGCGAATGCGGTCAACGGCGTGATCAACGTCATTACCAAACAGGCGAAGGCGACCCAGGGAAGCTACCTCGAGGTTGGCGGTGGGAGCGAGGAACGCGGGTTTGTGGGGACGCGCTACGGTGGGCGGGTAGGGGACGATCTCTTCTATCGGGGCTACTTCAAGTATGCGAATCACGACAACCTGGTGACCGCTACCGGCAAGGAGGCCGCCGATGACTGGAGGACATATCGGGGCGGCTTCCGGCTTGACTGGGCGCCTTCCACCCGCGATGCGCTGACGGTTCAGGGTGACCTGTATAAGGGCGATTTCGGCCAGACGCTTGCAATCCCCTCCCTCACCCCCCCCTTCTCGGAAACCCCCACCAGCCGGGACGACTTTGCGGGGGGCAATCTCCTCACACGCTGGAAACATAAGACGGCTGATCGTACTGAGACCACCCTGCAGTTTTACTACGACCGGACCCATCGGAACGAGTTGCTGTTCCACGAGATGAGGGATACGGTCGATCTTGAGCTTCAGCACCGCTTCCCCATCGGGGCGCGCCACGATCTGATCTGGGGCGTGGGGACGCGCGTGACGATCGATAGCATCGACAACAGCGCCTCGCTGGTTTTCACGCCGACGCGTCGAACTGATCATCTGGTAAGCGGATTCGTCCAGGACCAGATCACCCTGATCCCGGAGCGACTGACACTCACCCTCGGGTCGAAGTTCGAGCAAAACTCCTACTCCGGCTTCGAGGCCCAGCCGAACGCCCGATTACTGTACGCTCCCAACGATTGGAATCGGGTGTGGGCGGCGATCTCGCGGGCGGTCAGGACACCCGCCCGATTCGAACGGGATGTCCAGACCAACGTCGCCGCGTTTCCCGGCCCCGGTGGACTGACGACGCTCGTCCAAACATCGGGTAACTCCGACTTTGCCTCTGAGGAACTGCTCGCGTTTGAGCTGGGTTACCGGGTGCAGCCGGTCGAGTGGCTCTCGGTCGATCTGGCCGGCTTCTACACGATCTACGACAACCTGAGGACGTCCGAACCTGGCGCTCCTACCCTTGCGACAGGCGTAAGCCCCCCCCACATCGTGCAACCCTTCATGCTCGATAACCGGATGTCCGGCAATACGTATGGTGTCGAGATCGCCAGCACCTGGCAGCCTCTGAGCTTCTGGCGGCTGCACCTCAACTACTCCTATCTCATGATCGAACTCCACCCGGATCCGACCAGTGTCGAGCCGATAGCCGATGAACGACGTTCGCCGCGCCATCAGGTACAGGCGCGCTCTCTCCTGGATCTCCCCTGGCATCTTCAGTTTGATGCGTCGGCCTTCTTTGTCGATCGACTGCCCGAGCTGGCCCCCTCTGTTCCAAGCTACCTGCGACTCGACCTCCGCCTTGGGTGGCGTCCGACCAAGACGTTCGATCTGAGTCTGGTCGGCCAGAACCTCCTGGACAACCGACATCCGGAGTGGGGTGGCATCTTCGGTGTTCCTGTCAGACCTGTAGAGGTCCAGCGCAGCGGCTATGTGCAGGCCACCTGGCGGTTCTAACCTGTGATCAGGCGGCGGCCTCTCCTTACACGCATTCTGCTGGTCTGCCTGTTGCTGATGGCAAGCAGCGTGGATGGGATGCTCCCCATCAGGATTACCCACGCCCAGCCATCGCCCATTGAATATCAGGTCAAGGCGGCCTTTCTCTATCAGTTCTTTAAATTCGTCGAGTGGCCCCCGCAGGCGTTCCATGCCACCAACCAGACTATCTGCATCGGAGTGGTTGATGGGGGGCCCATGGCGAGCGCGCTTCAGTCCGTTGAGGGCAAGGAGGCCAAGGGCCGCCGAGTCGTCGTCAAACGGTTTAAGGAACCGGAGGAGCTGGAATTCTGCCATATTCTGTTCATCAGCTCCGGGATGGAAGACCGCATGGCGGAGATTCTGGATCGGCTGAAGGGGACAAGCACGTTGACGGTCAGTGATATCGACGGGTTTGCCAGGCGCGGCGGGATGATCAACTTCATCACGGTCGAGAACAAGATCCAGTTCGAGATCAACGTCGAGGCCGCCGAGCGGGCGAAGCTGCAGATCAGCTCGCATCTGCTCAGGCTGGCGCGAATCGTATCGGGGGGACGCTGAGATGCGCCTGTTCCGGGATGTCCCCATCCAGAAAAAGCTGAGGCGCATCACCATGCTGACCACCAGCGTCGCGCTCTTATTGACCGGCGTGGCCCTTGTCGTCTATGAGTTAGTGGCCTACCGCTCTGTTATGACCCGCGAGATGATGAGTTTGGCTGACGTCATCGGAGCGAACAGCGCAGCCGCCCTTACATTCAACGATCCAAAGGCCGCGGAAGAGACGCTGTCCGCATTGCGGAAGGACTCTCGGATCACGTTCGCGGCCATCTACACGAAGGAGGGGAAGGTCTTTGCTGTGTACCGGCGCCAACTGTTAGAGGAGGACGCGATTCCGGTTGCGCCCCTCGCAGATGGAAGTACAATAGAGCGAGGGCGCCTGATCGTGTCTCATTCGATCATCCTCGACCAGGAGAAGATCGGAACACTGTACATCCAGGCCGACACGCAAGAGGCGTATGCTCGCCTGCGAGTCAGCGCCATGATCATTCTTGGCGTGCTGTTGGCCTCCTCGCTGGTGGCGCTGTTCCTGGCTTCAAGACTCGAGGGCGTGATCTCTCAGCCGGTTCTGAGCCTTGCGCATACGGCAGCCATTGTGTCGGAGATGCAGGACTATTCGGTCCGGGTCGCCGGATCCGGTCAGGATGAACTGGGTCAACTGATCGATGGGTTCAACGAGATGTTGACACAGGTTCAGCGACGCGATATCGCCCTTCAGGAAGCGCGCGACCGACTCGAGGTCACGGTCGAAGAGCGCACACGAGAGCTGCAAGAGGCGAAACAGCGAGCCGAGGAGGCCTCTCGCCATAAGTCGTTATTCCTGTCCAATATGTCTCACGAACTCCGAACACCATTGAACTCTATCATCGGCTTTGCCTCGCTGCTTCAGGACCCTGCCGTCAGTTCCCTGAGCGAGAAAGAGATACGGTTCGCGAGGCATATTGTCATGAGTGGGGAGCACCTCCTTGCCCTGATTAATGATCTCCTTGACCTCTCCAAAGTTGAGGCGGGCAAGCTGGTTCTTCAACTCCACCCATTCCCTCTTCGGGAGGCTATCGAGGCGGCCATCTACGCCATTCGCCCGCAGGCCGAGCAGAAGCAACAGGTCCTCGAACTCTCGATGGACGACCCCATGCCGGTCATCAAGGCGGACGCCACCCGCTTCAGGCAGATCCTCTACAACCTCCTTTCCAATGCCGTCAAGTTTACTCCAGCGGGCGGGCGGATCACCGTTACGGCAAAGATGGTTTCGAGCTCACAACCCAAAACCCTAGACCCTAAACCCTATACCCTCGACCCCGGCGATTTCGTGGAGATCGCCGTAGCCGATACCGGGATCGGGATCAAGCGCGAGGACCTCGCCAGACTCTTCCAGGTGTTCACCCAGCTTGAATCCGCCCTTACCAAGCAGTTCCAGGGTACTGGCCTTGGCCTGGCGCTGACGAAGCAACTCGTCGAGATGCATGGAGGATCGATCCGGGCGGAATCAGAGGGGGAAGGTCGAGGCAGTACCTTTACCGTCCGGCTTCCCCTACCCTCCCAAGAGCGTCCAGAGACGGGGGGATGATATGACACCAGAGAAGATTCTTGTGGTGGAAGATCACCCGCTGAACCGGGAGTTAGTAGTCATCGCTCTGCAAGCGCGCGGGTATACCGTCCTTGAGGCGGAGGATGGCTTTGGACTGGTGGAGCGGGTCAAGGCCGAGCGGCCGGCCCTTATCATCATGGACCTGCAGCTTCCACGAATCGATGGTTTTACCCTTACTCAGCAGTTGAAGACCGATGCGGAGACGCGGGATATTCCTGTTCTAGCCGCCAGCGCCTTTGCCAAGCCTGAAGACCAGGCGCGGGCGCTGGAAATTGGCTGTGCAACCTTCCTAGCCAAGCCCCTCAATCTAACAGTCCTTTTTGAGACCGTCGCCGGACTTCTGCGCAGGGCGTGAAGGGTGGAGAAGCGCCCCTTCAGTGCGAGGTTGACGGATCCCGGTCGATTCTCTAGGATGGGAAATAGGGGAATAATCACCGAATCAGGAGGTGTCAGGGTGAAAACTTATCTTTTTCGAGTGGAGTTGCAACAGGAACAGGATGAGCGCTGGAGCGTGTGGATCCCAGCCCTCGCAGGTCTGGCAAGCTGGGGCCATACAAAAGAAGAAGCTCTGCGAAATATCCAGGACGCGGCGGAAGCCTATGTGGAGGACATGATTGAAGCGGGAGACCCGATCCCCCTCGAAGCGGGGCAGGTCGATGTTATTGAACGACCGGCAGTGGCCATTACCGTATGATCGAAGAGCTAAAGAGCGTCGCTGTCCGGAAGCTGATCCGGGCGCTGGAGCGCGACGGCTTTGTGTATCGACGACTCAAAGGTAGCCAGCGGATTTATCGGCATCCAGACGGTCGGCGAGTAGTCATCCACTACCACCACGGCGGAGACACGCTACCGGCCGGTACGCTCCAGCAACTCCTCGCAGCGGCCAACTGGAATAATGCCACCCTTCGTCGCCTCGGTTTAATCAAGTAGGTTCTTCAACACAAGCTCACTGTCGTAGGAACCGCCGCAGTATTCGTACCCTCATTACCGTCGCGCAGAAGCCCAACAGTCGCGGGTTCACCCTTCCCTGCCTTTCGCTATTCGCCAACGAACGCGCCATTTGGCCAGCGTACTATATTGTTTACATGACTTAAGTCAGATGTAGAAGTGTAGTATATAACTGCTTTATGGATGATCTAACTGTTCATAGAGATAGCGATACTCTATAGACCGCATAAGAAATAATAGTTGACAATACGATTGAATAAGGTAGTATTACTCACTTATTGAGGCTTCATCCGTCGATAAGACTCATCGGTTGTCCTTCACCAGGGTGGCGCATGGCGATGAATTGTGGCCCGGTGGATCATGCCGTTCAGAGTCCAGTGATCACGTTGATCGTCTTCGACATCGATGGGCAGCGCTATGCCTTGCCGCTGCACGATGTTGAGCGGGTCTTGCCGATGGTCGCGGTATCGCCGCTGCCGCAGGCCCCGGCGGTGGTCCTCGGCGTGATGAACCTCCATGGTCAGGTGATTCCGGTCCTCGACCTCCGGCGCCACTTTGGCCTGCCCATTCGCGACTACGGTCTGACTGCCCGCCTGCTGGTGATCCGGACTTCCCGCCGAATCCTGACCTTGGCGGTCGATGAGGTGTTGGGGGTGAGGGAGATTGCGCAGGAGACCATCACCAGGCCGGACGCGCTCCTCTCCGGGATCGGTCACGTGGCTGGAATCGTCACGCTCGCCGACGGCCTCCTCTTCATCCACGATGTGGAAGCGTGCCTCTCGCTGGATGAAGAACAACGCCTCACGACAGCCTTGGAAGGGATAGGGGTATGAGACTGTCGGAGGAGTTGTGCCTTCAGGCGCAGGCGCTCATTGCCGGCCGTTTGGGTCTGGACTTCTCCAAAGGACGCCAAGCCGACTTAGAGCGGGGTCTCGTCCAAGCCTGTCAAACCTCATCCGTCTCCGCGCCGGAGACGTATCTGGCCCGGCTCGCGACCTTGCCGGATGAGAGCGCAGAGTGGAGGCGGCTGGCGAGCCACCTGACCGTGGGCGAGACCTATTTCTTCCGCGATCGCGCCCTCTTCGAGGCGTTGGAGCAGCACGTTCTCCCATCGCTTATTACCGGCCGCCGGACGGAGAGACACTTCCGGCTCCGGCTCTGGAGCGCCGGATGCGCGACCGGAGAAGAGCCTTACTCTCTCGCCATTCTGCTGGATCGTCTACTCCCCGATCTCTCCGACTGGGCCATCACAATCCTGGCCACCGACATCAATCCTGACGCTCTTGAGGCAGCCCGGCGAGGATGCTACCGGGAATGGTCCTTCCGGGAGACTCCTCAGTGGCTTCGCGACCGCTATTTCCACCGCCGGAGCGCGGAGACGTTCGAGATGGATCCAAGGATTCGGCGGATGGTCACCTTTGCGCCACTCAACCTGGCCAAGGATGGCTATCCGGGCGTGGTGACCAACACGAGCGCCATGGACCTGATCCTGTGCCGCAACGTGCTGATGTACTTCACCCGTGAGGCTCAACAGGCGGCTGCGGCCTTACTCGAACGGGCGCTGGTAAAGGAAGGATGGCTGGCGGTGAGCCCTGCCGAGGCGTCAGCCGAACTCTACCGCCCGTTGGTGACTGTCACGTTCCCCGCCGCCATCCTTTACCGGAAAGGGGAAGGCTTCGCCGCTACTCTTCCGCTTTCCAGCTTCAGCTTCGCTCCGGAAGCGGATGGCGGGTGGCGGGTGGCAGACAGCCCGATACCGGAGCCACGGCACATGGAGCAAGCGGATCCGCCTATGCTCTCGGCAGCAAAGCCAACCGAGGCGTCGCCAGAAACGCCATCCGATCTCCATCGCGCCCAGGCCCTGGCTGACCAAGGTAAGCTCGAGGCGGCTCGCGAGCTGTGCGAGGCCGCGCTGACGCGGGATTGCCTGGACCCTGAGGCGCACCTGCTGCTGGCCGCAGTCTGTCATGAGCGAGGAGACATCCCGTCGGCTCTGGAAGCCCTTCGGCGGGCCATCTACCTGGCCCCGGACTCCGCCGCCGCCCACTTTCTTCTGGGCAGCCTCCTCCTGCGGCAGGGACAGCGCAAGCGGGGGCGGCGCTCGATGGAGACCGTCGTGAGCCTGCTGAATTCCATCCCGCGCGATGAGACAGTGGCGGGCGGCGGCGGCCTGACCGCCGGCCGGCTGCTTGAGACGGCCAGGGCGTATCTGGAGATGGTTGAAGCGGGGGTTGGGTGATGGGGGATGGGGGACTGAAAGCTGATGACCGATGGCTGATCGCTTAAATTGGCAAACGGCCTACTTGCGGCTGGAGCAAGCACGCCGAACTCTGGAAGCCGGCAGGAATCCGCTCCCTGAAGAGGTCAAGCGAATCTTGAGGGACCGGGCTCAAGCACTGGCCAAGCCCTTGGCGGAGGTCCGAACCCCCGCAGAGGCGCTCGATTTGCTGGTCTTCTCGCTTCCGGGGGAGCGGTACGGCATTGAGACGGCTCACGTCCGGGGAGTGATTTCCCTCCGGGATCTGACGTCTGTGCCGTGCACGCCGCCGGTCATTCTCGGCGTTGTCAACTACCGGGGGCGCATCCTGCCGGTCCTGGACCTCCGAGGGCTGTTCAAGCTGCCTGGGCAAGGCATCACCGAGGGGGGCCGCGTTGTGGCGGTGGAGGCTGGAGGGATGACGTTCGGGATCTCCGCCGACGCCGTGGCAGGGACCATCCGGGTGGCGGCTCACGAGATCGCGCTCTCTCCGGTGACCCTCAGCGCCGGTCGCCATGCCTGCATCCGAGGTATTACGGGAGAAATGATCGCGGTCCTGGACCTGGAGGCGCTGGCTCGTGATCCGCGGATCGTCGTCAACGAAGAGGTCGGTGGCTAGGAGAGCGTCATGGATAGGAGAGTGCCATGAAATGGACAGTGGGGCAGCGAATTACGGTCGGGTATACGGTGATTCTGGTGCTCCTTGTGGTGGTGGCCGGAGTGGGGTACATTGCCCTCTCCCATACCGCTGAAACGTTCGAGACGGTGATCCACGCCCAGGAGAGAGATCTGGGGGCCGTGCGGAGGGCGGACGGCGCCATCGAGACGGCAAATCTTAGTTTCCTCCGTTACCTCCTCGTGGCGGACAAAAGAATCCTCAAGGATTTTGAGGAGGCGATCGCCGAGGCCCGCCGAGTCATGACAGAGTTACGGGATCAGGCTGCCATTGCAGAACTGAAGACCGGCTGGGGAGAGACGCTCAACCTCCTGAACGTCTGGGAAGAAGCAGCTCGGTCCTCGATGGCGGCCCAGGGGGCTGGTCGTCACGCTGACGCACTTCGCATACGTGCAGACCGGGTCCTACCCGTCCGGCAGCAGCGGGATGCCCTGGTCGCCCGCCTCGTTGAATTGCAAAGCGCTCGTACGAGAGAGGTCGCGCGATCAGCGGGTGCCGGGGCATCGCGGGCATTGTGGGCGATGCTCATCGTCTCAGGAGTCGCTCTCGCCTCCGGAGTTGTCATCGCCTGGGGGTTGACGCGCTCGATCACCGGCCCCCTGCGCCAAACGATCGGTACCCTGGCCTCCGCGTCCTCAGAGATCGTGGCGGCAACGACGCAGCAGGCTTCGGGGACAGCGGAAGAGGCGACGGCGGTTCAGGAGACCTCCACGACGGTGGATGAAGTGAAGCAGACGGTGCAGGTGGCGGCGCAGAAGGCGCGAGGGGTGGCCGACGCCGCGCAGAAGACCGCGATGGTTTCCCAGGACGGACGGCGAGCCGTGGAGGAGAGCATCAAGGGGATGCAGGAGGCAAAAGAACGGATGGAGACTATCGCCGAGCGGATTTTGGCCCTGAGCGAGCAGGGACAGGCCATCGGCGAAATCATCGCCAGCGTTAATGACCTTGCTGAACAGTCGAACCTTCTGGCCGTGAACGCCGCCATCGAGGCAGCCAAGGCCGGGGAAGCCGGGAAGGGCTTTGCCGTGGTCGCGGCCGAGGTCAAGGCGCTGGCCGAGCAGTCCAAGCAGGCGACGGCACAGGTACGGGGGATCCTGAACGAGATCCAGCGGGCGACGCAGGCGGCGGTGATGGCGGCCGAGCAGGGCGTCAAGGCCTCGGAGGCCGGGGTCGGCGTGGCAGGCCGAGGCGGCGAGGCTATCCGGCTCCTGGCCGAGAGCCTGACCGAGTCCGCCCAGGCGGCCCAGCAGATCGTGGCCTCGGCGCAGCAACAGGTAGCGGGGATGGATCAAGTAGCGCTGGCCATGCAGAATATCCAGCAGGCCTCCACCCAGAACATGGCTTCGACGCGACAGGTGGAACAGGCCGCCCGGGCCCTGAACGAGCTGGCCGGAGGGCTCAAGGGGCTCGTCGGGGCTTCGGGCAATGGGCGGAGAGCCGGGTAACAGAGAGTGTCAGCGATGGCGAATCAAGAGAACGACTTCAAGGCCCGGCTGCTGGTTACGTTCCGGACGGAGGCCGAGGAGCATCTTCAGGCCCTTACGGCGAACCTGCTGGCGCTGGACCGCGGGTTGCCGCCTGCCGAGATGCGCGAGGTCGTTGAGGCGACGTTCCGGGAGGTCCACACGCTGAAGGGAGCCGCGCGCTCCGTCAGCCTGAGGGACGTGGAGACCCTCTGCCAGGCGTGTGAGTCGGTGCTGAGCCGAGCCACACGCGGTCAGCTTATCCTGAGCCAGCCGATCCTGAATCGCCTCCAGGAAGCGGTCGATGGCGTCGCCTGCCTCTTGGCAGGCAGCGCCGATTCGACGGTGCTGCCTGACCTGATCCGATGCCTCGAGGAAGCGGCGAATGGAGCAGGGGTCAGGGGCCACCCCCCACCCCCCACCTCCCCGCTCCCGTTTCACTCCTCATCCCCTGCTTCAACCCCCATTCCCCACACGGATAGCGTCCGGCTCGACACGTCTAAACTGGACGCCTTGCTCCTCCAGGCGGAAGACCTTCTGGTCCCAAAGCTCGCCGCCGAAGAGCGAGTCCGCGAAGCCCGGGCCCTGATCGAGGCGCTGAGGCGGGTGACAGGGGATGGGGGTCGGGGGTTAGGGGTTAGGGATCAGAGTCCAACCCCCTTCCCCCATCCCCCAACCCCCGCACTTCGGATGTTGCAGGCCCAGGCTGAGGATCTGCTTCGCCATCTTGCCGGCGATCAGCGGACCATCAGCAGGGCGGTGGATGGCCTGCATGAAGAGCTGCGGCGGACGAGGCTCACGCCCAGCTCAACCGTCCTGGACCTTTTCCCGCGAATGGTCCGTGATTTAGCGCGAACCCACGGTAAAGAGATTGAGTGGGTGGCCTATGGGGCCGACCTGAAGGTGGACCGGAAGGTCTTGGAAGCGATGAAGGAGCCGTTGATCCATCTCGTGCGAAATGCCATCGACCACGGGATCGAAACGCCTGAAGTCAGGGTAGAGGCGGGTAAGTCAGGTCGAGGGCGCGTGACGGTGACCATCAGTTCGCTGGAGGGAGGTCGCATCGAGATTCGCGTCGAGGACGATGGGGGAGGGATTGACCTGGGCCGAGTAAAGGCGGCGGCGGTCCGGGCTCGCCTCCTGACCGCCGAGGCGGCGGAGGTATTGACGGGCGACCAAACCCTGGACCTTATCTTTCGCTCCGGTCTCAGTACCAGCCCCATCGTGACCGATCTCTCAGGTCACGGCTTGGGTCTGGCCATCGTGAAGGAGCGGGCGGAGCGTCTGGGAGGCCAGATCCGGATAGAGACACGGGCAGGGGCGGGGACGACGGTGCGAACGATCCTCCCCGCGACGATCACGACGTTCCGGGGCCTTTTGGTCCAGGCGGGCGGGCAGCCCTTTCTGCTTCCCACCGAGGCCGTCAAGCAAGCGATCCGCATCGCACATGATGCGATCGAGCACGTGGAGGGGCGCGAAGCGATCCGCTGGAACGGTCAACCGCTTTTCATCGCCCGTCTCAGCGGACTGCTCGGACTTTCTCAGGAGCAGGGGTCAGGGACCATCCCCCATCCCCCATCCCCCAACCCTCCGCTCTTGTGCGTCATCGTGACATCCGGCGAGGCGCAGGTGGGGCTTCTGGTCGAAGACATCCTGGGGGACCGGGAGGTACTGGTGAAGGAGATCGGGCCCCCGCTCGTCCGGGTCAAGAACGTCGCTGCGGCGGGCCTCCTGGGAACCGGCCAGGTGGTGCTGATCCTCCGTCCCGCGGATCTCCTGAGGTCGACTCAGGAGATTACTCGTCCACCGGCGGAAGCTGTCGCATACGAGGAAAAAGACCGTCAGCCGGTCCTGCTTGTGGTGGACGATTCCATCACCACCCGGACGATGGAGAAGAACCTCCTGGAGGCGGCGGGCTATCAGGTAAAGGTGGCAGTGGATGGAATGGAGGCCTGGACACTCCTCAACACCGAGGAGTTTGATCTTGTCGTCTCCGACGTGGATATGCCGCGAATGGACGGCTTTGATCTGACAACCCGGATCAGGGCCGATCGGAAGCTGTCTGAACTTCCGGTAGTCCTGGTGACCGCGCTGGAGTCTCGAGAAAATAAGGAACGGGGAATTGAGGTTGGTGCGAACGCGTATATCCTCAAGTCAAGTTTTGACCAATCGAGCCTCTTAGAGTTTATCCGCCGGCTGGTGTGAAGCAGGGGTCGGGGGCTGGGGGATAGGGGTTGGGGGTTAGGGAGCGCGGAGGATGCATGATTCGGATACTTGTAGCGGACGATTCAGCGACGGTGCGGGAGTACCTTGCCTTTTTGCTTGACCAGGATCCTGCGCTTCAGGTTGTTGGCAAAGCCCGGGACGGCCTGGACGCCCTGGAGCAGGCCGAACGGCTCAAACCCGACGTGATCGTGATGGACGTCCATATGCCGCGAATGAACGGCTACGAGGCGACCCGGCAGATCATGGAGCGTGTTCCCACGCCTATCGTGATGGTCAGCGCCAGCTCCACCCGCTATGAAGCGGCCACAGCCTTTGAGGCCCTCAAGGCGGGCGCCTTAACGGTGGTTGAGAAGCCTACCGGCCAGGATCATCCGACGCAGGCCGAGAGCGTCCGGCGGCTTGTGCAGACCGTGAAGCTTATGGCGGAGGTGAAGGTAATCCGGCGATGGCCACGGACCAGGGATTGGGGGTCTGGTGTCAGGGATCGTGGTCTCATATCCGAGTTACCCTCCCCCAGTCCCAGACCCTTGGCCCCTGGTTCCCAGAAGATCAGACTCATCGCAATCGGCGGGTCCACCGGCGCGCCTCAGGTGATCAATGACATCCTGGCAAGGCTACCCCGCGAGCTCGGGGCGCCTATCCTCATCGTGCAACATATCGCGCCGGGGTTTACAGGGGGGTTTGCCGACTGGCTCGCCCAGGGGACTCGCCTTGCGGTAAAGCTGGCCGAGTCGGGGGAAGCGACCCGGCCCGGCACTGTCTACCTTGCGCCGGAGGGCTTTCAGACGGGGATCACGACGGAGGGCCGGATTCGGTTGACGAGGGAGTCGGCCGAGGAGGGTTTCTGTCCATCGGCTTCCTATCTCTTTCAGTCAGTGGCAGAGGCCTATGGCCGATCCGCTATCGGTATCCTCATGACCGGGATGGGGCGGGACGGCGCGGCGGGTCTCAAGCGACTTCGGGAGGCGGGTGGGGTGACGATCGCCCAGGATGAGGAGAGTTGCGTCATTTTCGGGATGCCACAAGAGGCGATTCGCCAGGGGGCGGTCGAGCATGTGCTCTCCCCGGAGCAGATCGTGGGAGCGATCCGCTCTCTGGTAAACCACGGCTAGGAGGTCACGATCATGGAACGTAGGATTCTCGTCGTGGAGGATAGCCCGACGCAGGCCGAGCGCGTCCGCTTCCTGCTGGAGCGGGAGGGCTACCGGGTTGAAATGGCCACAAATGGCTGCGAGGGGCTGCGCCATGTTCAGTCGGCGCCCCCGGATCTCATCGTCTCTGACGTCGTCATGCCCGAGATGGACGGGTACGCCTTCTGTCGGGCAGTGAAGTCGCGCGAGCAGTACAAGCGAATCCCGTTCGTCCTCCTCACGGAACGAAAGACGCCGCTCGATATCCTCAAAGGTCTGGAGCATGGCGCCGATAACTTTATTACAAAGCCGTTCGAAGACGACTACCTGTTGGAGCGGATCCGGCGGATTTTTGAGCATCTGGAATTTCGGAAAGGGGGCCAGCTTGATGTGGAGGTCGCTGTCCGTGCGGGCGGTCGGGAAATCATCATCTCGCCTGACAAACAGCAGATTATCGAGCTCCTCTTTGCCAGCTTTGAAGAGATTTGCGCCTTGAACGGTCAACTCGCCGAGTCGAAGAAAAGCCTGGAGCACTATTCGAAGGATCTGGAGGCAAAGGTCCTGGAGCGTACCCGGCAGCTTCAGCGCCAGCGAGAGATGCTGCAGGCCTTGTATCAGGCGAGCTTGGAGATCCAGGCGCCTCTGGAATTACAGGAGCGACTCGATCGTCTCCTTCAGACCGCTCAGACGGTGTTAGAGATGGATCGTGTCAATATCCTGCTTGCCGACCTAGAGGGGCGTGAGTTGCGGGCAGTGGCCAGTCTTGGAATGGAGGGGCCCCTCGCGGCGATTCGTGTCCCGATTGGACCGGCAGGAGGCGCACTGGCTGCGGCCTACCGCACCCAGCAGATGATTACCTCGGATGGCCGAGCATCCCTCCCGGAGCTACTCCGTCTCCAGCCGCCGTATGACCAGATCGAGGCCTTTAGTTCGCCGGTTTTTGCGATCGCGCCCCTGGTGGTGCAAGGGCAGGCGATTGGAGTCTTTGCGGGGGACCGAAAGTACAGTCTCCGCCCTCTCGACCCCTCTACGCAAGAGCTGTTTCAGCTCTTTGCGACCCAGGCTGCCCTTGCGATCGAGCATGTGCGACTCTATGAGGTGCAGTGCATGGCAGCCGTCCAGTTGGAGGCGAAGGTGGAGGAACGGACGCGCGAGCTCAACGAGGCGCTTCGCCGCGTTGAAATGATGTCCCAGCACAAATCGCAGTTCCTCGCCAACATGTCGCATGAACTGCGGACACCGCTCAACAGCATCCTGGGCTTCGCGGAGCTGCTGCAGGATCCGCAGTTCGAACCCATCACGACCAAGCAGGGCCGCTACCTCAGCCACATCCACTCGAGCGGCCAACACCTGCTCGCCCTCATCAACGACCTCCTCGATCTCTCCAAGGTCGAGGCGGGACGGCTGGAGCTGCGGCCCGAGACGTTCCTGCTGGCCGAGGCCCTGACAGCCGCGCTCGAATCCTTCCGGGTGCAGGTCGACACAAAGGGGGTGACACTCACGGTGCATGCAGACCAAGCTCCGACCAGCCTGGTGGCCGACCCGCTCCGCGTGAAGCAGATGCTCTACAACCTGATCAGCAACGCTGTCAAGTTCACCCCCGCAGGTGGCGCCATTACGGTCACCGCGAAGATGGTTTCGCGTTCCGAGTCCGGAGTTTCGAGTTCACAACCCGAAACCCTCGACTCCGGCGATTTCGTAGACATTGCCGTCTCGGATACCGGCATCGGGATCAAGGCGGAGGATCTGAGTCGGCTCTTCCAGGAGTTTACCCAGCTCGATAGTTCCTTCGCCAAGCCGCAGCAGGGGACCGGCCTGGGGCTTGCCCTGACCAAACGCCTGGTCGAGCTGCACGGCGGGACCATCACCGTAACCTCGCCCGGCCAAGGCCAGGGCAGCACCTTCACCATTACCTTGCCCCTGCGGCCGCCCGGGACGGAAGGGCGCATCCAGGCGCATGAGGCATGACAATGAGTGCTGCGACGATCCTCGTGGTCGAAGATGACCCGGCCAATCGGGAACTGATGGTTGGGCTGCTTGAGAGCCAGGGCTACCAGGTGTGCCAGGCGGCGGATGGCTACACGGCCATTGCGCTGGCGCGGGCCGAACGGCCGAGACTCATCCTGATGGACCTCGGACTTCCCGGTCTCGATGGCGTGCAGACTACGCAGCGCCTCAAGGCCGATCCTGTGGCGGGGTCAATTCCGATCGTGGTCGTAACGGCCCACGCCCACGCAGGGGAGCCCCTGGCGAGAGCCGCCGGATGTGATGCCTACCTTACCAAGCCAATCAACATCCCGATACTGCTTAAGACAGTCGCCCGCCTGATTGCCTGAACCCACCTACCCTTTCAGCAGCCAGGATCTAATCACCGCTTACAATCAGAATATCCAGCTCAGAGATGCGTGTGAGCTGGCTGTCGTTCCCTATAAAACCGGTGGCGCCCGCTTCGATGGAGGTCGCCACCAGGATGGCATCGGGTGTTTTCAGTTGGTATTTGGCGCGAAGCTGGGCGCCCAGATCGGCGATCCCGATCGATAACTCGATCCATTGGAGGTGAGGGTAGGTTGTGAGGAGGACATAGAACTGATTGACAAGCTCGTCATTGTTCTGTCGGTAGGGTTGCACCAGAACCTCAAGAAGAGAGAGTGTGGAACAAATTCCGGTATTGCGTCCTGCTTCAATCGATCTGAGTATCTTCTCAGTTAATCGATGATACTCCGGGTGTTCCTCGATGAGGTAGATCAGGAGATTTGAGTCCAGCCCGACTCTGGGATGCCTTCGCAGGAAGCCCTCGAGGCGTTGGGCGCTTACCACGCACGGCGTTCCTTTGCCAGATACTCGGAAGCGTAGAGTCCGCGGCCCTTACCCGCAAGAGCCTTTGCATAACTTTTGGGTTTGGGCCACAAGAGGGTAATCCCTCCTTTGACGACAACCACGAGTTCATCGCCTCCTTTGACCCCCATTGCCTCGCGCGCTTCTTTGGGAAGGACGATCTGGTTTTTTGTAGAGAGTTTGATAGAAGGCATTGGCTCCTCCAGAGGTTGATATTGACTTTACTTTATCACGAAAGGTAAAGCGATGCAACACGCCTACGAACAATTTCATCAGGACGCTGCGTGAGCTGCAAGCAGGAATCACCACGCCGTTCGCACGGGGTACTGCGTGACAGCGGGATCGGGTGTCAGGAGGACAAGGCCGTGGGCGATCGCCTGGCAGATGAGCATCCGATCAAAGGGGTCTCGATGATAATCGGGTAAGCGCGCGAGTTGCAACACCGCATCCTCCTCGATGGGCAGTGTGTGCACCCCATGTTGCCGTCTCTGCCTGGGCAGAAACAGACGCGGTTGCTCCGGTAGTGGCAATCGCCCTAGCCGATGCTTGACGATGATCTCCCACGTGGAGACCACACTCAGGAACACCTCATTGCCTTGATCGGAGAAAAGATCACGCGCTCCTGGGGACAGTTCAGGACTATCTAAGATGATCCACAGGAACGTACAGGTGTCGAGCAACAACCTCACAGATCGCGACCTTCGAAGGCGGTAAGAACCTCATCGGGGAGAGGTTCGAAGAAGCTCTTAGGTACCCGAAACGTCCCTTTTGCCAGTCCGATGGGCCGCGGCTCTTTCAGTCGTTGTGGAAGGGCGCGGATCTCTGCAACGGGGGTATTGCGCCTGCACAGCAGGACCGTCTCACCCGCCTCCACCTTGGCCAGGTACTCCGAAAGATGTGTCTTCGCTTCGTGTATATTGAGTTTGATCATGACCATACTGTAAACCATGTAGTGAACTACGTCAAGGACCTCCGAACGGTTGGCGCTCTTCATCGCCAGTGTTGGATTCGGATTTCCGCATTGATTTCTTCGCGCTACTCGCCCTATAATATCGATGTTCTTCGGCTGAAAGACGCAACATTTCCGATCACCGGCCATTCCGTCAGTTGTACAGTCTGGTCTCCGGCAGGATCTTTCCAACGATAACCGTGCGAAGGGAGGGGAAGACTGATGCCTAGCTATGATTTCAAGTGTGTAAAGTGTAATAAGAAATTCTCACTGACGATGGGCATCAAAGAGCGGGAGACCAAGCGGCTGAAATGCCCGAAATGCGGCGCTGGAAAACCTGATCCCATCTTCTCGACCTTTTTCGCCAAGACCTCGCGCAAGAGCTGAGGTGGGATATGATCCTGGTGACGGGCGCCGGGGGGTTCGTTGGCGCCCATCTGCTCAAGCGACTCACGGCGCTCGGCTTGCCGGTCCGGGCGCTGGTCCGACGCGGGACGGATGGCGGACGTTTGCGCCGGATAGCCGGGTCGCTCTGTCGGTCGGCGAGAGCCGATACTGCGTCGCTGAAGAGCGCGATGCAAGGAGTCGAGCAGGTGATCCACCTCGCCGGGATATTCCGCGAAAGCGGGAAGGAGAGTTTTGACGCGGTTCATCAGGAGGGAACTCGTCGGCTCATGGAGGCGGCGCGGGAGGCGAAGATCCGACATGTGGTGTATGTCAGTGCCCTCGGCGCGGCCCCCGACCGGATCTATCCGTTTGTGCGCAGCAAGTGGTTGGGTGAAGGAGAGGTGCGGAAGAGTGGAGTACCGTTTACGATTCTTCGCCCATCACTCTTGTTTGGCGCGGGGGACCATTTCCTGACACCGCTCTCGAGGTTGCTGAGGTCGAGTCCGTATGCCGTTATTCCAGGGTACGAACCGCTGCGATGCCAGCCGCTGTGGGTAGGCGATCTGGTCTCCTGTCTGGTGAAGACAATAGAGAGTGGGGTGGGGAAAGGCGAAACGATTGCCCTGGCGGGACCGGCGCAGATCTCTTATGAAGGGGTGGTGGATCTGGTGCAAGAGGAGCTTGGAGCTCGCCGACCAAAGATTCTGCTGCCCCTTCCCCTGGCCGCAACACTGACGCTTCTGCTCGAGCGGGTGATGACGGCGCCCCCGCTCACGACCGGCGTGCTCGACATCTGGCGTCTGGGCGCCATCACAGCCAGAGATACCGTGCAGAAGGCGTATGGTGTTACACCCATGCCCCTTGCTGAGGGGGCTCGCTACCTCCTTTCATCCGGCGGACCACCGAGCCGACGCGGGGCCCGCAGAGAGCGAGCAGCGACTCCGAATCGTTCCATCTCATGAAACGGCTTCTCCTGTATAGTGCAGTGGTGAGCGCATCCCTGGGGCTTTCGGTTGGAGCATGGGCAGTGAGCGACCCGCCGCCGACAGCCGATGACCAAGCCCAGATCGAGTTCCTCAAGCGCCATTGGCAGACGCCCATCCCGCTTCAAGGCAGGCCGCCCGCCCATTTCTCGCCGATGGAGGCATCGCTTGACGCGGAAGGTTGCGCCGTCTGCCATCGAGCTCAGTACGAGGACTGGGGCAGCAGCCTGCACAGCAAAAGCATGGGGCCAGGGGTGAGAGGCCAGACAATGGAGTTGATCCATGACGATCCCAAGACGGCGCTCCGCTGCTACGGTTGCCATGCCCCTCTCACCGAGCAACAGGAAAAGAGCGTGGATACAGGCAGCCGCCCCTCTATTTTTAAGAGGCATCGCACCTTTTTGGCGTCGCCGCCTGGCGTTCCGCCGAACGAGGCCGACGCCGCATTGAAGTTGAAGAGGAATCACGCCTTTTCGGCCTCGCTGCAGCAAAAGGGTCTGGCCTGTGCCGGGTGTCATGTCCGGGGGCACCAGCGCTTCGGGCCGCCGAAACGAGACGGCTCGCTTGAGAATGCCGCTCCGGCGGCCCAGCTTCCCCACGGTGGCGCGATCAGGACGGCGGCCTTTGAGCGAGCTGAGTTCTGCAAAGGGTGTCACCAGTTCGAGCGGGACGGGTATGCGCTGAACGGCAAGCTGCTCGAAAACACCTATAATGAATGGAAAGAAGGGCCGTATGCGCAGGACGGCAAGACCTGCCAGAGCTGCCACATGCCGGAGCGGCGGCATCTATGGCGGGGGATCCATGATCCTGAGATGGTCAAGCACGGAGTGTCCGTCCACCTTGCGCTGGACAAGGCGCGCTACCAGGTCGGCGAGCAAGTGCGCGCTGAGATCACACTGGCCAATACCGGTGTTGGGCATCACTTCCCCACCTACGTGACGCCGAAGATCGTGATCCGATGGGAGTTGGTCGATGCGGACGGCAAGCGGGTGAATGAGAGCATGCAAGAGGAACGGATCGGACGAGAGGTTACGCTTGACCTGACGCAAGAACTCTTCGACACCAGGATTGCGCCTGGTAAGAGTCACGCCGTTCGCTATGCGCGAACCATCGACCGGACGGGGCTCACGCTACGCGCCTCCGTCGTCGTGGTGCCTGACGACTTTTACATTCAGTTCTTCGAGGCGGTGCTGCCCAAGGCGAAGACACATGAAGCCAAGGCCCTACTTGAGCAGGCCATCCGCGAGGGCCGCGCACGCTCTTTTTCCCTCTTCACGCAGAGTGTGGTAATTTCGTGAGACAGCGAATAGCTCATAGCTGAGGGCTGAAAGCTGACAGCTTATTAGCGGAGGAGTGCAGTGAAAGTCCTGTTGGTGCATCCAAGTTCCTTGATGTATGCTGAGATCTTCCTCCGGCTTGAGCCGCTGGGGCTGGAGCGGGTGGCTCAGGCCGCCAGAATGGCGGGCCACGAGGTCAGGCTCTTTGACCTTCAGGTCTTTCACCGTCAGGACTACCTGCAAGAGCTCCGCGACTTTCACCCGCAGACCGTTGGCTTTTCGCTGAACTTTTTAGCCAATCTTCCGGAGGTGGTGGAACTGGCAAAGGAGACCAAACGCCTCCTCCCCACCTGCTTTGTCTTTGTCGGAGGCCATAGCGCGTCCTTTATCCCGCAGGAGCTTCTCGATCATGCGGAGGGCGCTATTGACTGCATCGTGCGCGGAGAAGGGGAGCCGATCATGCCGTCCCTGCTGGATGCCATCCTGGATGGAGGACTCGAAACGCTTCCAGGGGTGGTGACAGCCCACGGCGTTGGCCCCCCGCCGCTGATGCTCCACGACTTGGACCGCACGTTGCCGGCGCGAGACCTTGCCCGCAGACGGCACAAATACTTTATCGGGGTCCTGGATCCCTGTGCCTCGATTGAGTTTACCCGCGGCTGCCCCTGGGACTGCTCGTTTTGCAGCGCGTGGACCTTTTACGGTCGAAGCTACCGCAAGGTCTCTCCCGAGGTGATAGGGGAGGATCTGGCCAGGATGCAGGAGCCCAATGCCTTCTTAGTCGACGATGTGGCCTTCATCCATCCGGAGGACGGGATGGCGATCGGCCGGGAGATCGAGCGTCGGGGGATCCGCAAGCAGTATTACCTGGAGACCCGGTGTGATGTGTTGCTCCGCAATCAGGAGGTCTTTGCCTACTGGAAGCGTCTCGGGCTTCGGTACATGTTCCTCGGCCTGGAGGCCCTCGACGAGGAAGGGTTGAAGGCGATTCGGAAGCGGGCCACGCCCAGCGAGAACTTTCAGGCCCTGGAGGTGGCGCGGAGGCTGGGATTTACCGTGGCCCTCAACATCATCGCCGATTCGGGATGGGACGAAGAGAGGTTTCGAATCGTTCGCGAGTGGGCCGCCGGTGTCCCCGAGATCGTCCACCTGACCGTGAATACCCCATACCCCGGGACGGAGACCTGGCACACAGAGTCGAGGAAGCTGACCTCCCTCGACTACCGGCTGTTCGACGTCCAACATGCCGTCCTGCCGACGACGCTTCCTCTGAAGCAGTTCTATGAAGAGCTGGTCAAGACCCAGGCGGTCTTGAATCGCAAGCACCTGGGCTGGGCCGCGGTCCGGGGGACCTTCTCCACCGCCTCCAGCTTGCTTCTACAGGGTCAGACGAACTTCGTTCGGATGCTCTGGAAGTTCCCGCGAGTCTACAATCCGGAGCGGCAGTACGGTGACCACTTTAAAGAGATGACGTATGCGTTGACCCCGCCGCCGGATAAGCAGGCTGTCAAGCCGACGCAGGCCAAGCTCTTCGTTCATGCTCCAGCGGCCGCCGGGCAGCGAACGGCACAGGCTGAGGGGTGAACAAGAGGTTGCAAGACAGGGTTTCAACAGGTTAATGAGCCTGTCCAGCAAACCCCCGTTCATGCTTCGACGGGCTCAGCACGAACGGGAAAAGGTCAATGTATTCAATACCCATTCCGTTCACCCTGAGCGTGTCGAAGGGTCCATGAGAGTTTGCAGGATAGGCTCTAATGAGGAGGAATAGCACGTGAAGAGGCAATTCATTGCGTTTGCGGTCGTGACGCTGCTGGCTGCCGGGCTGGCTTTGAGCTCTGAATGGTTCATGAGCCACGACCACTGGTATGCCAAGGAGCCGGAAAAGGACTTCGCTCTCGCCAGGCTCATCGCCGATATTCGGACGTCCACGTCGCAGTATCAGGATCTGAAACAGGCCCAAGCGGATGGCTATGTGCAGATATCGGGGAATGTGCCGTTAGAAGGCTATAATTTTCGTAAGGCAGGGAACACGCAATTTGATTATCATCACCCTTCCACGCTCCTCTACGCGCAAAGAGAAGGGCGCTGGCAACTGGTTGGGCTGAAGTATATCGCCTCGGGAGTCCGTCCCGCTAAGACCCCGTTTCAGGGGATCGATTGGGAGCGGAGCTTGGCGATCTGCCGTTATGCGGACTGGCAGGAATTTCGATCGCCCTCCCAAGAAGCCTGCCCGAAGGTTCACCCTGAAACAAAGAGCGCGTTCACTGTCTGGTATCCGGACACGTGGGTCATCCGTCTCTGGATCTGGTATCCGAATCCGTACGGGTTGTTCGCCGGCATGAACCCTCTTCTGGCGCCGTTCGATGATCACATGATCCCGCCGGACGAAGCAGGAAGCTGGGAGACGTGGAAAGCGCATACGGAGTTCTCGAACTTTAACCATCACTTTTCCGGATGGTTGGTGCTCGTCATGGGGATGGCGATGACAGGCTCCGCCCTCTGGGGAGGTCAGAAGTCCAGGTATGCTCATTTGTGGCCGATGCTGACGCTTGGCGTAGCGCTCTTTATCCTGTACCGAAGCGACCCGGAGTATTGGCCGTTCGGCCCACGGACGCTGACGGAGCTCCTGGGTGACCGGGAGGCGATTGAGCACAAGCTTTCCGGGATCATCGTGCTCGCCATGGGATCCGTGGAATGGCTGCGGGCACGCCGCATACTCTCTCACTGGATATGGGGAATGATCTTTCCCTGGCTTGCCATCATGGGTGGAGTGACCCTGTTATTCCATCTGCATCCGATCAGCAACTTCAACTACGTCGGGCGAACCAATTCACCTCACACGACCGAGGGGGTCACCGCGATCCTTGCCGGCATGACGTATCTCATAGGATCGCTGGGGATTATGAAACAACGTTGGTGGGGCTTGGTTCCGGCTCTCTTCGTGATCCTGATGGGCGTCCAGCTTATCGTCTACATCGAATAGAGTAGAAGCGACGCGCGAGTCCTATTTCTTCTTCTTCCACGTTCCGTCGGATTCGGTGCGCCGCTTCAGGCTCAACAGCGCGTTCGACAAGTCTTTTTTAATCATCATATCTTCCACGAATCTGGGGATAAACATGCCGCTGTCCAAGCTCGTTGTATATCGAAGCATAGTCCTACCATGGCCGTACGGGAGAAACTCCCAGGTACCGAACGTCTCCGCGATGTCGTGTTTCCTCGATTTATCCAGCGTCCAGCTCACTGTTTGCTGCTCAGGTTTGAAAATCAGATCGATCGTATAAACGATCACGCCAAGCGGAACGTGAACCGTCTCGGTAACCTTCATGGTGCCTTGGGTTTTTTCAAGGACCTCAACCTTCTCAAGCCGCGGCATAAATTCGCTGAACGTATGATAGTTCAACATGACCGCCCACACGGCCTCTGGTGGCCTGTTGATGACGCAGTAGGCTTTGATTCTGGCGCTGCTCGTGCCGTCCTCAGCGGGATGGTCTTTTGCCTTCAGCACCACGCCGCCCTTTTCCATCCTGATTAATTCACCGGCCGTAAGTCCGCTGGTCGCGGACTCACCGGCCCCGAAAGAGGCCGTCGGAAGCAGGAATACGAACGCGGCAAATACGAAGGGGATGACCTTGGCCATATGTGGCACGTCAAAGAGCCTCCAGGGAGCGTCTAGCGAAGCAATTGCTCGTAGGTCGCCGAGTCAAAGCCGACCATGAGCGTGCGACCCTTCCGGAGGGTCGGGGCTCGCAGGTTTCCGGTCGGTCCCAGCAGGAGCGCCAGGAGTTGCGCCCTGTCCGGCTTGTCTTTCCGCAGGTCAACATAGATAAGCTTCTGCCCTTTCGTTGCGTAGATCTCGTCTACCTCTCGGACCAGTGCGAGCGCTTCCTTGTCCTTCAGGGTCTTTTTCTTTGCATCCACCTCTAACGCAATTTCGATACGATGTTTCGCAAGAAACTCTTGCGACTTGGCGCAGCTCTTTCACCCGGGGCGGTGGTACCTCCAATCGATTCGTCCCATTGAGATCTCCTCCATTATGCCAGCACGGTACGTACAGACGGTCCAGGCCGCGCACTCACAGGTCTCGCTGAGAGGGTGCTTACCTAACAGCGGCTCTGGGTTCACCTGACCATCGCTTTGATTTCCACCCCCCATCTTGTCGGATACCCGAATTGTGTGCAAGGAGAAAGTGCTCAACTTCCGACCGAGGGGCAAGCGAAGCCATAGATGCTGAGCTATCAACTCCCGGCATGAAGAAGAAATAATAGATGAGCCTGTCGAAGCGCAATAAGGAATCTGCGGGGCAGGCTCAGATAGCTTTGATAAAGGACTTGCGTATTTGCGAGCCATTGTGTAATTTCATCACTTAAGTAATCTGACGTCAACCCCTACTGAGGTCCGTATGTTCGCATCGCCTGGTCCGTTCGTTCTGCAGATCGGCCCGCTGTCGATTCGTTGGTATGGCCTTCTCTTCGCCACCGCTGTTTTGCTGGGGACCTGGCTGGCGCAGCGCGAGGCGATCCGCCGTGGGGAAGATTCTGATCAGCTTCTGAACGTCATCGTGTTCGGTGTGATGGTTGGCTTAATAGGCGCGCGGCTCTACTATGTCCTGTTCAATTGGGGCTACTACGGCGCGAGGCCGATGAAGATTTTGGCGGTGTGGGAGGGGGGGCTGGCGATCCACGGTGGTCTCCTGGCTGGGGGATTGGCTACGGTCATCTATGCCGTCCGGAAGAAGTTGCCTGTGTTGACGTACCTGGATATCATGGCCCCTTCGGCCCCGCTTGGGCAGGCGATCGGTCGGTGGGGGAATTTTTTTAATCAGGAGGCTTTCGGGACTCCAACTGACCTGCCGTGGAAACTCTATATCGAACCGTACCACCGGCCGCCCCATCTGGTCACCTATGAGTATTTCCATCCGACGTTCCTGTACGAATCGCTGTGGAACTTCCTGGTCTTCGCGATTCTCTACTGCCTGCTTCGCCGGCGTCTGGAGCATACCCCTGGCGCGCTGTTGCTCTGCTACGTTGGGCTGTACTCTGTCGGCCGGTTCTTCGTCGAGGGGCTCCGCATCGATAGTCTGATGCTGGGGCCCTTACGCGCGGCGCAGGTTGTGAGCCTCGGCTTGATCGCCCTCTCACTTGTCGGACTCGCCTGGTTGCGTACTGCGTCCAAGCGGCCTCAGCACCGATAGGGATACGCCGATGGAACATATCGGCGTCGTCGGAGCCGGGGCCTGGGGGACCACGCTTGCCAAACTGTTAACCGAAAAAGGGCACGCGGTCACTCTCTGGGTGCGGGAGCGTGAACTCGCCGTCACAATGGCGAGGGAGCACGAGAACAGTCTCTACCTGCCGGGGATTGAACTACCCGAGGCACTTGAGGTCACGACCTCCCTTGCTGAGGTCGCCCGAGGCTGCTCGGCCATTCTGCTGGTCACCCCTTCGCATGTCTTTCGTTCCGTATTTACGGACCTGCTGCCTTTCATTCGAGAATCGCCACTTTTCATCATTGCAACTAAAGGGCTGGAACCAAATAGTTGCATGACTATGTGGCAGGTACTACATGAGGTTGCTCCGTCCATGCGGACGCTGGCTGTGCTCTCAGGTCCCACCTTTGCGAAAGAGGTGAGCAGGGGACTGCCTACGGCGGCGGTCGCGGCATCAGCGGAGGCTGCCGTAGCATTACGGGTTCAGGGCTTGCTGAGCACGCCAACCTTTCGCGTGTATGCCGGAAGCGATCCATTGGGCGTAGAGTTGGGGGGGGCGATCAAGAACGTGATTGCCATCGCCGCCGGGATAGTAGACGGCCTTGGACTCGGGCATAATGCGCTGGCCGCCCTCATCACCCGCGGGTTACATGAAATGACCCGGCTGGGTGTCGCGATGGGCGCGCGCGCCGAGACATTCGCTGGGCTGGCGGGGCTTGGGGACCTCGTGCTGACATGCACCGGGGACCTCTCACGAAATCGGCAACTTGGACTGGCGCTGGGCAGGGGCGCGGCGTTGTCCGAGCTGCTGGAGCGCAGCCCGACGGTGAAGGAAGGGGTCAACGCCTCGAAAGGCGCCGTCGATCTTGCCCGTCGCTTCTCTGTTGACATGCCGATTTGCCAGGAGACCTATGCGGTCCTCTTTGAACATCGATCGCCGAAGGAGGCGGTAGCGAGTCTCCTGGGTAGGGTGTTGAAATCTGAAGAGGTATAGAGGGCGGACGTGCCATACGTGCAGGTTGGGCGCGCTCGAATCCACTTCGTTGAACACGGTCCGAGTCCGGCGAGTCCTCTGCCACCGATCGTCTTCATCCACGGGGCTGGCGGAAGTCATCAGGTGTGGCTCCAGCAGCTTAGGACATTGGGGCGGCGGCGAAAGGCCATCGCCGTAGACCTCCCTGGGCATGGCCATTCGGGTGGGAGCGGAGCCGATCGGATCGAGATCTATCGCGACGTCATCGAAGAGTTTCTAGCGGCTTTGGGTCTCGACCGTACCGTCATGGTGGGCCACTCGATGGGCGGAGCGATCACCCAGAGTATTGCATTGGATGACCCCGGTCTTCTTGCAGCGATTGTGCTGGTTGGGACCGGAGCGAAACTCCGCGTTCATCCGCAGATATTCGCTCGCCTTCAAGAGGATCCAGCAGGAACGGTTGAGCAGATCACCAAATTGGCGCGTGCGCCCGGTGCTACAGCGGAGGTGCTCAAGCAGGATATCGACGCGATACTGCGCACCTCGATCCCGGTCATCGAGGGAGACCTTCTGGCGTGCGATGCCTTTGATCTCATGGAGCAGGTGAAAGCGATCACCCTCCCAACGCTGGTGATCTGCGGGACCGACGATCTGATGGCGCCATCCAAATACGGCGAGTATCTGCATCATCAGATCAACGGATCGCAGTTCCAACTCGTTCCCGCTGCCGGCCACATGGTCATGCTGGAACAGCCGGACGAGGTGAGCCGAAGCATTGAAACTTTCCTCGAGCGGCTGGGCTGTTAAGAGGTCTTCTGGTAACTACTCAGGTAGATAGGCTGAAGACTGAAGGCTGCTAGGGGTACCGAAGGTCTTAAATGGCGTGGTTCGTGCTGTGCGAGCTCATGTAGAACCTTCAGCCTTCAGTCTAAACGCCTAAGCAGTTACGTCTTCTGTTGCGCATCCGGTCGGCCGAACAGGCCGGCCAGCTCTTCGGCGGCTTCACGATCTGCAATCGCGAGCACCTCATCCCCGACTTCAAATTGAGTGTCCCCGCGCGGAATGAGGATCTGTCCGTGCCGGATGATGGTGGCGATCACCGAATCCGGAGGCAGGCGCAGATCCTTGATAGCGATACCCAGGGCGCGGGCTCCCGGGGGAATCTTCTCCTCCACCAGGGAGTAGCGGCCCCTCCGCAGCTTCAGTAGTGTCATCATATCGCCGAGCGACATCTCTTCTTCGATCAGACTGCTGAAAATCTGCGCCTGGTTGAGGGCCACATCTACGTGGAACTTCTCGTCGAAGAGCCAGGCGGCGCGGGGATTGTTTACCCAGGCGATGATACGAGGGACATCGTAGTGGGTGCGCGCAAAGAAACAGAGCGCGAGATTGTCTTCATCGGCAGAGGTACACGCAGCCAACACCTTCGCCCGACGGATACCGGCTTGTTCCAATACGTGCGGATCGATGGGGTTGCCTTCGTAGATCACCTCGGTGGGTAGTTCGTGGTGAAGGCGTGAGAGGATGTCCCGTCGGTGCTCGATCACTCGGACCTCGTGCTGGCGAGTCAGTAAGAGGCTGGCTAGGTGTGCTGCGGTTCGGCCTCCGCCGGCGATCAACACAAACATGTTACCTCCCTTGCGGCGTCTGCAGCCGCTCACGCAACGCGTCGATCGCTACCAGCGTGGCGCTCAGGTGCACGATATCGCCCGCCTCGAGACGGTTCTCAGGGGAGGGGAGGATAGCTTTGCCTACGCGGGTCAACGCCACGGCCAGACACTCGGCTGCGGGCAGGAGATCCTGGAGGGTACGGCCGTGCCAGGCCTCAGGCACCGAGAGCTCATAGATCTCGACTTCGCCGTTGCCGGCCGAGAACACGCTCCTGGCGAAGGCGGGGTAGAGCAGCTCTTCGATGCGCTGTGCGCCCCAACTGGTCGAGCTGACGACTTG
Source organism: Candidatus Methylomirabilis sp. (assembly GCF_028716865.1). Taxonomy (NCBI): domain Bacteria; phylum Methylomirabilota (SeqCode); class Methylomirabilia (SeqCode); order Methylomirabilales (SeqCode); family Methylomirabilaceae (SeqCode); genus Methylomirabilis (SeqCode); species Methylomirabilis sp. (SeqCode). The sequence goes on from NZ_JAQUOY010000007.1 coordinate 67,694, forward strand.
GAGGCCAAAGGCCTCATGCAAAGCTCGCCAGCGCGGATGATAGTTGCGGACGACCACCTGGGGCACATGGTAGACGGTCTTTGCCACGTGCGCGACGACCGCGTTGAGCGAGTCGGAGTTGGTGACGGCGGCCAAACCGTCGGCTTGTTCAATCCCCGCTCGGCGCAGCACATCAGTGGCCAGTGCCTCGCCTTCTACTGTACGTCCGCGGAAGTCGGTAGGCAGATTATTTAACGCAGCGGCCACCTGGTCGATGACGGCCACCTGATGCCCCTTCTGGAACAGGCGGTACGCCAACTCCGCGCCTACCCGTCCACACCCCACGATAATGAAATTCATAGCGTATTCTGTTCCTCCGATACTCTGGCGTCGTTACTCTATCTGATAGGGTACGTCAATAATCACGATCCCCGGCTTGAACAACAGCATCAGTCGCAGCAGCACCGCGGTCTGGTTGTGCAGGAGATTGTGCCACCAGTGGCGGGGAACAAACTGCGGCACAATGATGGTGATGATCTCGTTCGGCTGACGTCGCGCGGCAATCTCCTCGATATACCCCAATAAGGGTTCCAGGAACAACCGGTAGGGAGAATCCAGCACGACCAGGCGGATTCCATCGCCCCACGATCCCCATTTCCGGTTCAGCGTCTCGGCTTCGACGGGATCGGTGCAGATATGCACGGCCGTGATATCGTCGGAGATCGTGCGGGCATAGCGGAGCGCCGCCAGCGTACCGCGATGGACGCCACTGACGGCCAGGATCACACGCTGACGCGAGATTCGAGGCGGCCCACCATACTGTTCCAATGACAGGTGGGCGGCCAGATCCCGGTAATGGTAATGGATGGCAGTGAACATCGCGACAAGAATTGGCACCAGTAGGATCACGATCCACGCCCCATCGGCAAACTTTGTCATAGCAAAGACCAACATTACTACCGCCGTACAGAGCGCTCCAAAGCTGTTGATCGCCATCTTCAACACCCAGCGCGGGTCGTGACGGACTATTGAGCCACGCTCTTGTGCTTCCTGCCCTGTCGAGAGATGTCCGGCCTTCCACCAGCGGTGCGCCATACCGGCCTGTGACAGCGTGAAGGAGAGGAACACACCGATAGCATAGAGCGGGATTAGTGCGTTCACGTTGGCCTGAAACAGCCAGATCAGGAGTGAGGCAATGAGGGCCAGCGCCACAATGCCGCGCGAGTAGACAAGTCGGCTTCCCCGATACGTGAGGGGCCGGGGCAAAAAGCCATCTGCCGCCAGCAGGGCGCTCAACCGCGGAAAGTCGGCAAACGCCGTATTGGCCGCCATGACCAGGATGAGGGTTGTAGCCGCAATAGTGGCCAGGTACAGCAAGCCCCGTCCCTCATAGGTTGTGCGTGCGAGTTGGGAGATCACCGTTTCTGCCTCTGAGGGAATGGCGCCAATCTTGCCGGCCAGGAAGGTGATACCAAAGAACAACACGCCCAGGACGGCGGACATCCAGATCAGCGTGATCCCTGCGTTGCGGCTACGTGGCTCCTTAAACGCAGGGACCCCGTTCGAGATGGCCTCCACACCGGTGAGGGCCGTTGTGCCATTGGAGAAGGCATGGAGAAGCAAAAACAGGGTGACTGACTGCATGAGGGGTTCTTTTCCGAGATGCGGGGGGTTCTCCACAGCACCAAGACCCCCCATCAGGTACTGGGCGAGACCGCTCCCTACGGTCAAAAACAGCATTCCGAGAAAGAAGTACGTGGGCACGGCAAACACCGCGCCGGATTCTCTCACGCCGCGCAGGTTGACCAGCATCATGAACAGTACCAGCCCAATCGCCAATGGTACCCGATAGGAAAAAAGGGACGGATAGGCCGAGGTAATTTGGGCTACGCCAGAAGCGACCGAGACGGCCACGGTGAGGATATAGTCGGTCAGCAGCGACGCCCCGGCAATCTGAGCGGGGAATTCTCCCAGATTGTCACGGGCGACGATATAGGCTCCACCACCACCAGGGTAAGCATGGATGGTCTGCTCGTATGAGAGCGTGACAATAGTCAGCAACGCTACGATGGCCAGCGAGATCGGAAGGGCATAGACGAACGCTGTCGCCCCGGCAGCAGCCAGGACGAACAGAATCTCGTCGGTGGCGTATGCGGTGGAGGAGAGCGCGTCAGAGGCGAAAACAGCCAGACCGACCGTCTTGCCAATGGCCTGATGGGGCGCATCGGCGGTCCGGAGCGGTCGGCCGATCAGCCAGGTCCGCCACGAGCGAGGCGGCTGATATTCGGCGGTTCGCCGCACGACGGTCGTTCCGCCCTCTTCCTCAATTGTAGGCACAGATGGCCTCACGGTACAGTGTTGTAGGATCAGCGAGGCTGGATGGTCACCTGGGCGCCAATACGCCTGCAGGAATGCTATCCCGGTCAGCGTAATTCGTCAAGTTGGCGGATACCATGAAGACCTTCGCTCTTACAGGTCTGTATGTGTGATAGCATGGAGCACGCAGGGTATGGAGTTCAGCAAAACCGGCTCAATCTAGCCACTCTGCCTGAGCCTGTCAAGCATTATTCCGCATGGGAGAAACCGATGAGCCTATATGAAGGGATGACGTTTGAGGGAGCCTGGAGGGTGACTGGCGCCGAGGCGGCCGATCGGCATGGCAACCCGTTCATTCATGTACTCACCACGCCGGTTGTGGTCGAGTGGATGGAGGAGGTGGCGACAGCCGGTGTGCAGCCGCATCTGTCGGAGGGGCAGGGCACAGTCGGCAGTGTCATGAAGATGACGCACCTGGCGCCAACCCCGATCGGGCTTCTGGTGAAGGTGGTGGCGACGCTGACGCGGATTGACGGGCGGCGTCTCATCTTCCGGATCGAGGCCTTCGACGAGGTGGAGAAGATTGCCGAGTGTCAGCACGAGCGGGTCGTCGTTGACCTTACGCGCTTTCACGAAAAAGCTGGAAAAAAGGCGGGAAGGGTGACGACCGCGTGAGTCAAGCTGTTGGATCTGCCACCCAAGAGTTCCCTTGACAGTTTCCGTCGCCGGGCAAATAATACCCTTCCGGATGCGGACTAGGCCTCGCGGTGGCGAGGATGATATGAGCATAGTGGCGAGTAGCGTTCTTAGTATAGACGGATCATACGGTGAGGGAGGCGGGCAGATTCTCAGGACGGCCTTGGCCCTGTCCGCCGTCCTTGGCAGACCCGTAGAATTGTTCAAGATTCGGGCGGGCCGAAAGAGTCCCGGCCTGCAACCGCAGCATCTCTCCTGTGTCAAGGCGCTCGCGACGATCACTGGCGCTGAGGTACATGGAGCGGAGCTTGGCTCTTCCTGCCTGCATTTTGCCCCTGGACCGATCACCGGAGGATCGCATCGAATCGATGTCGGGACAGCCGGGGCCACCTCCCTCGTGTTTCAGGCGATCCTGGCGCCGCTCGCGTATGCGAACACGTCGTCCGCGCTGACGATCACGGGTGGAACGCACGTCCCTTGGAGTCCGCCGGCCCCATACATCTCCGAGGTCTTCCTGCCGATGGTGGAGAGGATGGGGCTGGGCGCCACCTGGCAAGTACGTCGGGGCGGCTTTTACCCAAAGGGGGGTGGTGAGGTGCGGGCTATCGTGCAACCGCTGGGGCGACTGAGCTCGATTGACCTCACGAATCGCGGGGCGCTGTTGGCTATCCGCGTTATATCTGCTGTGGCCGGACTCCCCAGAGGGATCGCCGAGCGACAGGCCAATCGAGTTCGAGATCGGTTCGCCGACGCCGGGCATAAGATCGAGATCGAGATTGCCGAATTCGATGCCGCCTGCCCGGGCGATACCGTATTTGTATGGGCTGAATTCGAGCAGGCTCGGGCGGGATTTGGCGCGCTTGGCGAGCGTGGCAAACCCGCCGAGCGCGTGGCCGATGAGGCGGCGGATGGCCTGCTGAACTTTCTCGCCGGAGATGCCGCCACCGACCCTTATTTGGCCGATCAACTCGCCGTGCTCATCGCGCTGGCGAATGGTCGCTCCGTCCTCACCACGGCGCGCGTGAGCCGGCATCTGCTCACGAATCTCTGGACAATTCAGCAGTTTCTGCCGATAGAGGTATCACTTGAAGGTCAGCCCGATGGGCCGGGGCGACTCAGCATCGATGGGGCCGGGATGAACGTTTCCTCACGGGAGAGGATCGCGGTGGCTCGCGCCTGAGGCAGCGCATGGTGAGGAAGGCTACGACGACCGATGTCCAGGCGATTGCGCGCCTGGTGAATGTGTACGCCGGTAAGGGCGATCTGTTGCCGCTGACGCTGCAAGAGATCGACAAGCGGATCGGCGATATTCAGGTCTTTGAGCAGGACGGGAAGATTGCCGGGGTCTGCTCCCTCTTCGTCTACGGGCCAGACCTGGCGGAGATCCGATCGCTGGCCGTCTGGCCGGAGTATGAGGGGAAGGGGATCGGTCGAGCAGTAACCGAGACGTGTATCGCTACAGCGAGAGATCTCCTGATCAGGCGAGTCTTCGCCCTGACCTATAAGCCGGCCTTCTTTGAGCGCCTGGGATTTCGGGTGGTTGATAAGCTTACACTGCCGGAGAAGGTATGGAAGGATTGTCGCCGGTGCAGCAAGTGGGATTATTGCGACGAGGTGGCGGTTCTCCTCGAACTGTAATGGGAATAAAAAGATAACTGCTATGGACCGAGCATCAGCCGAAGGCCGTTATCGGATCTTTGCCGTCTCCGACGCCACTGGCTCCACCGCGGAACTGGTCGTCCGAGCCGCGCTGGCCCAGTTTCAGGTGGCTGAGGTCGAGATCGTGCGTCTTCCCAATATCCGGACGGTAAGTGAGGTGCGACGGGCGATTGAGACGGCCCAAGCGAGTAAAGGGGTTATCGTGCATACCCTGGTGTCAGAGGAGCTTCGCCAAGCCGTGTTACTGGAGGGGCGGGAGCGGGGGGTAGAGACCATTGACCTGATCGGACCGCTGCTGTTTCGCCTGAGCGATCTGTTGCACAGTCCGCCACTCATGCAGCCCGGTCTGTTCCGACAACTGGGGCAGGAGTACTTTCAGCGGATCGAGGCGATCGACTACACTGTGAAGCACGACGACGGTCAGGACCCGCTTGGCCTCAACCGCGCCGACATCGTGTTGGTCGGGATCTCGCGGACCTCCAAGACGCCGCTCAGCATCTATCTGGCCGGAAAGGGGTGGCGGGTTGCAAACGTCCCCGTGATCTTACATCTTCCGTTGCCAGGCCGGTTGATGACGATCGAGCAGGGCCGAATTGTTGGACTCATTGTTGCGGTGGATCGGTTGGTGGAACTGCGGCGGGCCAGGCTCGAACGCAAACATGCGCCTGTGGCCGAAGCCTACGCGAAGCTGGAGGAGGTGCGCACTGAGCTTTCATACAGCCGGTCGCTCTTCCGTAAGGCGGGCTGGCCGGTTATCGATATGACCAACAAATCGATTGAGGAGGCGGCGAGCGAGGTCTTGACCCTCGTTGCTGTACTTGACACGTCGCAGCCGACCGAGCGGAAGGGTACCGGCACTCGTCGAAAAAGCGGGGGAAGAAAGTAATCTGGCATTCCAGGCCAGTCTCATAGCGAGAACACTCAGAGGGAGCGATGGCAAAGCCGCAGAGCGCGAAATCACAGGTCAAGAAAGAGGCGAAGCAAAAGGCACAACAGGAACGGGCTGAGACGGAAAAAGCGAAGCGTCGTCAAGGGCTTGGGGGGCGGATCGGGCTCTATGCTGCCATTGCAGCCGTCCTACTGGTTGGCGGCTATTGGGGCTACGGCAAGATGACGGAAAAGGTATCCTGGACCTCTGTCGCGATCCTGCCGAGTCCCCACGTCCCACTCGGTATGCCGCATCCGCCGTACAATAGCGATCCACCCACCTCAGGACCCCATGCTCCCGGACTGGCTCAGTGGGGGATTCATGCCGAGCCGGTTCCTAAGGAGATGCAGGTTCACAACCTCGAAGACGGCGGGGTGGCGATCAACTACTCCTGTCAGGATTGCCCTGACCTGGTCAAACGTCTTACGGCAATTGCCGAGCGCTACGATCGTATCATCCTTGCGCCATACACCGACATGGATCGAAAGATTGCGCTGACGGCATGGGGCAGCATTGATAAGTTCGACGAGTTCGACGAGGCGCGCATCGTCAAGTTCATCAAGGCCCACATCGGGATCGACCATCACGGCGCCGGTGGCTAACCGGGACGTGACCCTGTCTCCCTATGCAGATGTTTACCAATGCCTTCGAGGCCTGTTATGGCCGCGAGCGCAGCGCCGATCGTAGCCACAGGCCGCCGGCTAACAAAAGCTTCCGGGGTTTGCCGATGGTGATATTTTTGTGGAAGACATCGTACTGCTGCGCTTCGATCCTGAGCAACAGACGGTAGTAAATGGCCCGCATGATCTCTGCGGCCAGCAGCGATCGCTCATCTTCTGCCGACAACGCGGCTGAAGCCGCTCGAAAAAAGTCCCGGGCTCGCGCACACTGAAACTGCATCAGCTCCATGAAGGCGCGGTTGTAACGCCCAGCCAGCAGCTCTTCTTCAGAATATCCAAATCGCTTCAATTCATCCTGCGGAAGATAGATCCGTCCTCGTTGTGCATCAACTCCCACATCCCGAAGAATGTTGGTCAGTTGAAAGGCGATACCCAGTTGTTCGGCGTAGATCTTTGTCTGCGGATTGGTGTAGCCGAAGATTTCGATGCAGATGAGGCCCACAATCGACGCCACTCGGTAGCAGTACGGGTAGAGTTCCTCGAACGTCGCATATCTGGCGCGCGTCAGATCCATCTCCATGCCATTGAGCAACTCTTCGAAATAGACCTTCGGGATATGAAACCGACGCGCGGCTTGTCCAACAGTAGTAATGACAGGGGGGCCAACGCCGTCCTGAAAGTAGGTATCGAGCGCTTTGCGCCATCGGGTCAGTGCGGCCGCTGGATCACCTCCAGCCTGTGAATCATCTACCAGATCGTCGCTCAGCCGGCAGAAGGCGTACACGGCGTAGAGCGCTTCCCGTTTTGGCTTTGGGAGGAAAAGAAATGCATAATAGAAATTTGAACCGCTCTGCCGGGTGATCGTGCGGCTGTTGGTCTGAAGGTCATTCACCTGATTCATAGATCGTATTATAGGAAAATCAGGCCCCGGAGGCAAACGGCCGATGGCTGGTCTCAGTGTCATGGCGTTGCAGCGTGAAAAGGAGTTGACACTCCCGCCTCTCCTGGCGTTATAGTAATGAACTTTCGTGAGAGAAGAAATTAATGCTTCGACATCATTTATGTATGGAGAAAGGAGCGCAGGATGAAACACTGGTCGCGAATCGGCATCATGTGCCGGATGACGGTCGCCATTGTCGCGATAAGTGCCTCTGCCGTGGGCGCAGCAGAGCAGGAGAACGCCATCGGCAAGGAGGAATATTTGGTGCAGGGCAGGGACCAGGGGGTTAAGCTGTTCGTTCGGGAGAAGCGACTTGCGAACTTGCCGAAGATTACCAAAGAGAACGTGGTACTGTTTGTCCACGGTCTTCCAAGCCCCGCTTCAGTCATCTTTGACCTTGCGCTTCCCGGGTATTCCTGGTTGGAGTATATGGCCGAACGCGGCTTTGACGCTTTTACTGTGGATATCAGGGGATTCGGACGCTCGACCAAGCCGGCGGAGATGAAGGAATCCCCGAATCAGAACCTTCCTCTGGTTCGGGTAGATCAGGTGATGCGGGATATTGATGTCGCTGTCGATTACATCCGTTCCAAGCGAAAGGTGGAGAAAGTCAACATCATCGGATACTCCATTGGCGCCTCTTGGTCCGCCCTGTATGCGACGCTGCACCCGGAAAAGGTGAACAAGCTGGTGATGTACGGGGCGGTTTATGGGAAGAATTCCACCTTCGTCAGTGCGTTTGGTGACCCGACCAACCAGGACCGGCCGCATTATGAAATGGGCGCCTATCGCTATCTGTCCCGGAAGGAGATCCTTGACCAGTGGGATGGGTGGATCAAGCCCGAGTTCCAGGATGAATGGCGAGACAGGGAGGTCATCGACACCTGGATCAGCACGCTCTTCAGCTCCGATCCCACAGCCAAACAACGCAGCCCGGAATCGATCCAGGTTCCCAACGGCCCGTACATCGATTGGCACGAAATCCACGCGGGCCGGTCGTTGTTCGATCCAGCGAGGATCAAGGCGCCGACCATGATCGTTCGGGGGAGCGCCGAAGAGCTGATAAGCAACGAGGCGGCTGAGGAACTCCTCCAGAAGCTCACGTCGGCGCCATCCAAGCGGCGCCTGGACATCGGGGATTCAACCCATTACGCTATGCTGGAGAAGAACCGCCTCTTGCTGTTTCGTGGCGTTCAGAACTTCCTGGAAGAGTGAAGCCATGCATCGTCCTTGAAGCGGGAGCGGACGATGCGCTATGATAATAATATTGAGTCACGATCAGGATATGCGGGTTCCCCCGTTGCGGATAATTGAACGATAGATCGTCGAGCTTGGAAAGGGAAGTTATGATATCGAAAGAGGAGATTCGAGATCCATTTGAGCGCCTCAATCCTGAGACGGCCAAGGGGCTGATCGATAAAGGGGGCGTGGTCGTGGTTGATGTGCGCGAGTCGGCGGAGTGGAGTCAGGGGCATATCGCCGAGGCCGTGCATATCCCGCTGGGAACGCTGATGAGCCGTCCGCGGGATCTGCTCCAGCAGGACGGGATCATCTTCGTGTGCGCCGAAGGGATCAGGAGCGCAGTGGCCTGCGAGGTTGCGGCAGCCATCGGCAAGACGCAGATCTACAACCTTGAAGGGGGAACCAAAGCCTGGCTCAAGCAAGGCTTCCCCCTCACGCGATGATCACGATCCGTTTCCTGTCACCTGACTGCGGGCGCTGATGCCGACGCCGCCACGGATTCGGTTCGGGACAGACGGGTGGCGCGGGGTCATCGCCAGAGATTTTACCTTCGAGGGCGTTCGACTGGTTGCCGGCGCTGTGGCTGCGACCTTTCGAGCGAGTCAACCTGTAGACCAACGTTTCCTCGTTGCCGTCGGTCACGATACTCGCTTTCTCTCTCGCCGGTTTGCGCAGACGGCGACCGATTTCTTGGTTGCGCTCGGCATAGAAACCTGCCTCACGACCTCTCACGTTCCTACCCCTGTATTGGCCTGCGCTATCCCAGCTCTCAAGGCGCGGGGTGGGCTGATGGTTACCGCCAGCCACAACCCTCCATCCTATAACGGATTGAAAGTTCGTATAGCCGATGGTGGTGCCGCGACTACGACCTTGACCGATCAGATCGAGGCCGAGATCCGTCGCCTTTCGGATGATCATAATGGATCGACCGCGGGCATCTTGCCTGCAATGGATCGGACCAGCGCGGGTGCGATTGAGCTGTTCGATCCCCTCCCATTGTATCAGGAGCGGCTGCGTGCCCTGGTCGATATGGAGTGTGTCGCCCGCTCTGGCCTTCACGTCGTCCTCGACCCGATGTATGGGGCGACGCAGGGCATAGTGGCGGGTCTGCTCCGGCAGATCGGTCTTGAGGTGGAGGAGATCCACGCGGAGATCAACCCCTGGTTTGGGGGGGTGTCTCCTGAGCCGATGCGCACCAGCCTTGGAGAGCTCGCCGAACGGGTCAGGGGTTTGAACACGTCGAAAAAGATTGGGCTGGCCTTTGATGGCGACGGCGATCGCCTGGGGGCCATCGATGAGACCGGAACGTATGTCACGCCGCACCAGGTCTTTGCAGTGCTGTTGCAGCATCTGGTCACCAGGCGCGGACTCTCCGGTACGGTCATCAAGACCGTTTCCACTACTACGATGATCGACCGGTTGGCTGCGAGCCATGGCTTGCGGCTTGCGATCACCCCGATCGGGTTCAAGCATATTGCCGAGGTCATGCGGGGAGAGCCGTTTCTGATCGGAGGAGAGGAGAGTGGGGGGATCGGGGTTGCCGGACACATCCCTGAACGAGATGGAATCGTCAGTGCGTTGCTGCTGCTGGAGTGTCTGGCGATTGAAGGGAAACCGCTCGGAGTCTTACTCCAGGAGCTGGAGGCGAAGGTGGGACCCCATTGCTATCGGCGCCTGGACCTGAGGCTGGCTCGACCGGAAGATGGACGCGAACTCGGAAGGCGCGTCGGAAGCGACCCACCCGCCCATATCGATGGGTGGCGGGTGAAAGAGGTGCAGACCCTGGATGGTGTAAAGCTGGTCGGGACAGACGGAGGCTGGCTGCTCATCCGGCCGTCAGGGACAGAGCCTGTGCTTCGCCTCTACGCCGAGGCGCCGACGCAGGGTCAGGTCTCTCGATTACTCGACTGGGCGAAGACCTACGCGGACACGATTCAGAGGGAACAGTAGGTTGAACCTACTGTGCTTCGACGGGCTCAGCACGAACGGGAAAACACTAATCTTTTCGATACCTATTCCGTTCGCCCTGAGCGTGTCGAAAGGTGAACGGAGGTTTGCAGGACAAGCTCATGATTGATGCTCTTAAAGCTAAACTGATCGAGTCGCTTCTGACCGCCATCAAACAGGCTGGCTTAGAAGCCGGGCTCCCGCAGGATGCTCCCGCATCGCTTACGTGGGAATATCCAGGCGACCCGGCCTTCGGCGATCTCTCAACCACGCTGGCCTTCGGCCTGGCGAAGACGCTGAGGCGGAAGCCTCGCGAGATCGCGCTGCAGATTGCCGCCTCAGCGGTGTTCCCTTCCGAACTGGTCGATCGCGTCGAGGTGGCGGGCGCAGGCTATCTGAACTTCTTTATCGCCCGGCCGTTCTGGCGTCATCTGGTTCAGGAGATCCTCCGAGCTGGACCGATGTACGGAAGGGCTGATGTCGGCGGCGGACGCCGGGTGCTCGTGGAGTTTGTCAGCGCGAATCCGACCGGCCCGCTCGTCGTGGTTAATGCCAGGGCCGCGGCGATCGGTGACGCCATCGCTCGGCTCTTAGAGGCCATCGGGCATCGGCCGCACTGCGAGTTCTATGTGAACGATGCGGGAAACCAATTCCGCAACCTCGCGTTGGCGATGGAGGTGCGGTGCCGTCAGCACCTTGGCGAGGACTGCCCCATGCCCGAGGAGGCGTATCCGGGCGACTATCTGATCGATCTGGCTTGCGAATATCTTGAGCGGCACGGACCGGAAACGCTCTCGGCGCCGGAACCGGAGCGCCGCGATCGACTGGGTCGCTTTGCGGTCGAGCAGATCCTTCAGTGGCAGCGGGCCTCGCTTGAGGCGTATGGAGTCACCTTTGACGGGTGGTTCAGCGAGCGAGCGCTGCGGGAGCGCCGCGAGCCGGAACGAGTTGTGGAGTCACTGCGGGAACGCGGCTTCCTCTACGAGCATGAGGGGGCGCTGTGGTTTCGCTCGACCGCCTTTGGCGATGATAAAGACCGGGTCCTCGTGAAGGGCGACGGCGAGATTACCTATTTTCTTCCGGACATCGCCTATCACCAGGATAAGTTCGATCGAGGGTTTGATCAGGTGATCGACCTCTGGGGGCCCGACCACCACGGCTATGTTGCGCGGATGCGGGCTGCCATGCAGGCGCTTAACCATCCTCCCGAGGCGCTCAGGATACTCATCGTGCAGCTTGTCCGTCTCATGCGAGGGAGCGAGCAGGTCCGGATGTCCAAGCGATCCGGGCAGTTCGTCACGATGGACGAGCTGGTTGAGGAGGTGGGCCGTGACGCGGCGCGCTACATCTTCCTCACTAGACGATGCGACAGCCATTTGGACTTCGACCTGGAGCTTGCCAAGTCGGCGTCTGAGGAAAACCCTGTCTACTACGTGCAGTACGCTCACACACGTCTGTGCAGCATTCTCCGGGAGGCGGCAAAGGCTCAGCTTCCAGCTCCCGTTTCAGAGGACGACCTCACGCCGCTCGATCTGCAGGAAGAGATCGGCTTGATCAAGCAACTGGCGCTCTACCCGGAATTAGTGATCGGGGCGGCGCAGGCGCTGGAGCCGCACCGACTCACCACCTATCTGCACGACCTCGCTGCGCAGTTTCACGGCTACTATACCCGCCATCGGATAATCTCCGCCGACAGGAATCTCACACGCGCACGCCTGGCGCTGGTCGCCGCCCTTCGTGTAGTCATGGCCAACACGCTTGGCTTGCTTGGCGTCTCCGCCCCCGAACGGATGTAGCGACACCGTCACGATCGCCATCTGTGGTTGCCCCCCACTCAACTTCTTAAACTCCTTAAGCATTTCTTCAGTCAGGAATTGTCGCGTCGGAACGTACTTGACAACACATCAGTGATGTGCTTTAGTGGTGTTACAGGAGGTACGTTATGGCGCGCGTAAACGTGTTCTTGAAAGATGAATTACTCGACGAAATCAACGCGGAAGCGAAAGATGAGGGAACCAATCGCAGCGCTCTCATTCAGACTGCGCTAGAAGAATACTTGCAGGCAAAGCGGAAGCAGCGGGAAGAAGCGGAAAAGCGCAAAGAGATGAAAGAGGCCTCCCGCAGGATTGACGATCTGGCTAAAGAGCTTGGGGATTGGGATCCCGTAGCGATCATTCGTCGCTTCCGCGATACCAATTTAAAGGGAGATCGATGATCCCCGCCTATCACCAGGGTTACGTGGTAGATGCGTCGGTTCTCACCAAATGGTTTGTTGAGCACGATGAACCTGACCGAAACCGGGCTCTGGCGCTCAAAGAGTTCCATATATCAGGGCGCTCCACCATCTATGTTACGGAGCTCACCCTCCTGGAGGTACTCAACGCGATTCGCTTCGGTTCAAAGGCCAAGGAAGAGCATGGCGCAAGAGCTATCGTCGGGCTTGAAGGGCTAAATCTCAATGTCACAGAGACCGATTTTCAACTACTGCGAAAAGCCAACGCCATTGCCTGGGCCTACAAGATCACCATCTATGACGCTCTCTATGTGGCTCTTGCCGAGCAACTGGGATACCCGCTCATCACGGCAGATGAGGTCATGGTGAAAAAGCTGAAAGGTCATAGCATCGTCGTGGCATTGAGAGGCTTAGAGTTTTAAGAGATGGCCTGAGCGCTAGTGGTCGCCCTTCACGTGGTCATGGCCAACGCGCTTGGCTTGCTGGGCGTCTCCGCTCCGGAGCGGATGTAGTTTCCGTCACGAAGCTTCAAATTCCGAGTTCTGGATGAGGTCCGAAAGCTGACAGTGAGAATACAGTGTGGTACACTGTGATGCAGAACCCAAATATGGAGGTCTGCCTATGATTACGCCAACGAAGACACTGCGGCTGCGGTCGCAGCTTCGGGCTGAGATTGATCGGATTGCCCGGCGTACGCGCCGTACTTTTTCGGAGGTCACGCAGGACCTGATCGAGGAGGCGTTGCGAATGCGGGAGTGTCCGGGAATCTACTTCGCCGATGAACCTGGAGGACGGGAAGCCAAGGTCGCCGGTAGCGGCCTCGGGGTGTGGGAGGTCCTACGAGACTATGTGGCCGCCGGACGCGACGAACGCACGCTCAGGAAAGCGCTGCCCCAGCTCTCGGCTGCCCAAGTCAAGGCGTGCCTGCTGTATTACCGCAGGTATCCTCGGGAGATTGACGCAGAAATCCGGGAGAATGCGACCCTCACGCCCAGGGTGATTCAGGCCAGGTTTCGCGGCTTGGTGTCGCCTGCGTGAAATTCTACTTGGACGAGGACGTGTCTCCCAAGATTGCCGAGCGGCTTCGAAAGAAGGGAATTGACGCGGTGAGTGCCATTGAGACTGGGAACCTCCAGCTCTCAGACCGAGAGCAGCTTGCCTGTGCCGCCAGAGAGGGCCGATCCCTCGTGACCAGGAATGTTCGGCACTTTATCATCCTTGCCCAGGAGGCCATCCGGCGGCAAGAAGCGCATGCCGGGATCATTCTGTGCCCACCGAGCATGCGGGGTTTCGATGTGAAGGGCATTGCTGACGCCTTGACTCGTGTAGCCAAGCGGTTCCCTGGGGGCCTAGGCGAGTTCGACGTGCTCTATCTCTGAAATACCTCGCGCTTCGCCGCGACTGCCGTATCGCTCTCCCCCTCATAAAGACCCGGTTTCATATTGACAGTGCGGTCCCCTTTTGGTAGCGTGAAGGGGCGAGTTTATCATCGAGATGAGCGGTCGCCACGGTGACCGAAAGGAGCGCGGATGGAGGAGTTCCACCGAATCAGTCGGCTGCCGCCGTATGTTTTTAACATCGTCAATGAGCTGAAGGTCCAGGCGCGGGCTCGTGGTGAGGACGTTATCGATTTCGGGATGGGCAATCCCGATCTGCCGACCCCTCCGCACATCGTCGAGAAGCTCTGTGAGGCAGCCAGGAACCCTCGTAATCATCGATACTCGGCATCGCGTGGAATTACGAAACTCCGGTTGGCCATCGCTGATTGGTATCGGCGACGATATGATGTTGAGATCGACCCAGAGCGGGAGGCGATTGCGACCATCGGCGCTAAGGAGGGACTGTCGCATCTGGCCCTGGCGATTGTAGAACCGGGGGATGTCGCCTTGGTGCCGAGTCCGACCTACCCGATCCATCCCTACTCAGTAATCATCGCGGGGGGGGACGTCCGCAGCGTCCGCCTTGAAGAGGGAACCGATTTCTACGAGGCGCTTGTGGCCGCCCACCGGGAAAGTTGGCCGCCGCCTAAGCTCCTGATCCTCAGCTTTCCCCACAACCCTACTACCGCCACTGTAGACCTTGCTTTTTTCGAAAAGGTCGTGGCGTTCGCGCAGGAGCACCACCTGTTTCTGGTCCACGACCTTGCCTACGCGGACTTGACCTTTGACGGCTATCAGGCGCCGAGTCTCCTGCAGGTCCCTGGGGCAAAAGAGATCGGGGTAGAGTTCTTTACGCTCTCCAAGAGCTACAATATGCCGGGCTGGCGGGTTGGGTTCTGCGTCGGCAATCCGCGGATTATTGCGGCCCTGACGCGGCTCAAGAGCTACCTGGATTATGGGATGTTCCAGCCGATCCAGATCGCGGCGATCATCGCGCTGAACGGCCCGCAGGGATGCGTGGGACAGACGGTTGAGACCTACCGGACGCGACGCGATGCGCTGGTGGATGGGCTGAACCGGATCGGATGGAATCTGTCGAAGCCGAAAGGAACCATGTTCGTCTGGGCAAAGATTCCCGAGGCATACCGGGCTATGGGATCCCTGGAATTTTCGAAGTTCCTCCTCGACAAGGCAAGGGTCGCCGTGTCTCCTGGGATCGGGTTCGGACAGTACGGGGACGAGTACGTGCGATTCGCCCTAGTGGAAAACGAACACCGGACTCGCCAAGCCATCCACGGGCTCAAGCGAGTACTCTAAGCGAACGCTAGGCGCTGAAATGGGTGAGGTTCGGTTGGATAAGTTTCGTGAGGAATGTGGGGTGGTGGGGATCTATGGCCATCCGGAGGCCGCCAACCTCGCCTATCTGGCGCTGTATGCGCTCCAGCACAGAGGACAGGAAAGCGCCGGCATTACAGCCTCTGACGGCAGGTCGCTGCATTTGGAGAAGGCCATGGGGCTGGTTGCCGACGTCTTTTCTGAGACCAAGCTTCGCCGCCTCAAAGGCGCGCTTGCTATTGGCCATGTCCGCTACTCGACGACCGGGACCTCGCAGGTCAAGAACGCGCAGCCGCTGCTGGCCGGCTACCTGCGGGGCCAGATTGCCCTTGCGCACAATGGGAATCTGACAAATGCCGAGAAGATCCGTCATGATCTCGAAGCGCAAGGATCCATTTTCAGCTCCACGACCGACAGCGAAGTGATCGTTCACCTGGTCGCCCGCTCACGGGAGCCAAACCTACTGGAGGCTTCGGTTGATGCGCTGAACCAGGTTCGTGGCGCCTATTCGCTGGTCATCATGAACGAGACTGAATTGCTGGGGATCCGGGATCCCCATGGCTTTCGCCCCCTGTCGTTGGGAAAGCTGGGTGACGCGTGGATTCTGGCGTCCGAGAGTTGCGCCTTCGATCTGATCGAGGCAACATTTGTCCGCGACATCGAGCCGGGCGAATTCATCCGGATCAATGAAAGTGGCGTTCACTCATTTTTTCCGTTTCCACCCGCGCCGAAGTCTCAGTGCATCTTTGAGTATGTCTATTTCTCCAGGCCGGACAGCTTCTTATTTGGTCGATCTGTGGCGGGCATTCGTAAAGAGCTCGGCAGACAATTGGCGCGTGAGTACCCGGTCGAGGCCGATGTGGTCATTCCGGTTCCCGATTCCGGAGTGCCGGCAGCGCTGGGTTTTGCCGAAGAGGCTCACTTGCCGTTTGAGCATGGCCTTATCCGTAATCACTATGTCGGTCGGACCTTTATTGAGCCGAAGCAGGCGATCAGACATTTCGGGGTCAAGATCAAACTCAATGCTATTCGGGAGGTGCTCGAGGGGAAGCGCGTCGTGGTGGTAGATGACTCTATTGTCCGTGGGACTACCAGCCGAAAGATCGTGTCGATGCTTCGAGGAGCCGGGGCGACGGAGGTTCATGTGCGGATCAGCTCTCCCCCGACAATTGCTCCCTGCTACTATGGAATAGACACGCCGACGCGCAAGGAGCTTATCGCCTCTACGCACGACGCAGAGGAGATTCGGCGGTACCTTCGCGCCGACACCCTCGGCTATCTGAGCCTGACAGGATTACAACAGGCCGCCGGGAAGGAGAACCAGGGGGCGACCGGCTTCTGCAACGCGTGTTTCACCGGCTGCTACCCGGTTTCCTTTACCGAGGAGGATCAAGAGCAACTCCGTCTCTTTGAGAACTAGAGAAGGCCCGTGAGGCCTCTCAGCCTATTCATCCCAAGAGGAAAAACATTGATCCCGCCTGTGCTCCACAAACCGACTCGTTCAATTGTGCGACTGTCCTCGCATTGTGTCCGCGGGGATTGATAGACATCCTGCTCGAGGGGAGGGGGCGCATCCCTTCTGGGATCTGGTAAACCATTCCCCAGGCATTGCGACGACTCGGCATGCCGAACTCACGAGCAAACCCTTTAGGTTCTTAAGGAGAAAGATCGTCGTTTGAATGCCCGCAAGCGGCATACGCTAGATCACTGACCATGAATCCCCAGGATAGGAGACACGTTGCATGAGTGAAGCCAGTATCGTATTGCCAACCTTTGGTCCGCAGGAATGGAAGATCCTCTGGTTTGTCCTGGTTTCGGCTTTCATCGCCCTGGGATACGGCGCCTTCCTGGCGAAAAAGACCATCCGGGAAGACCCGGGCAGCCAGGCGATGCAGGATGTGGCCAGGGCGATTGAAGAGGGGGCGCTGGCCTATCTTGCGCGCCAGGTCAAGACGATGATCTGGTTCGTCGTCGCCATCACAATCGGCCTCTTCTTCATGTATCGTGGGCTCTATGAGGGGATGCTCCTGCCGCTTGGCGTGGCGCTCGCCTTCTTCATGGGGGTCGGCGCCTCCTATGGGGCCGGGTATGTCGGGATGCTGCTGGCCGTAAAGGGCAATGTGCGGACCGCAGCAGCAGCCCTGCACAGCTTTAAGTATTCGCTGGAGATCGCCTTCAGGGCCGGAACCGTCTCGGGGATGTTCACCGTCGGCCTTGGGCTCCTGGGCGCGACCATCATCTTCCTGCTGTTCAAAGAGAATGCGATGAAGATCTTGGTAGGCTTCGGCTTTGGTGGGTCGCTCGCCGCCCTGTTCATGCGCATGGGGGGCGGCATTTTCACCAAGGCGGCTGACGTGGGCGCCGACCTGGTCGGCAAGGTTGAGAAAGGGATTCCAGAGGATGATCCGCGTAATGCCGCCACGATCGCCGACAATGTCGGCGACAATGTCGGGGACTGCGCCGGTATGGCGGCCGACGTCTTCGAGTCGTACGAGGTGACGCTGGTCGCGGCCATTATCCTGGGCGCTGGGGCGATGCTGGATAAAGACTTCGTCGAGTCGTTCGGCGGGGCCGCCAGCGCCTCCAGGGTTGTTCTGGCCCTGATCATCTACCCGCTCTTAATTCGCGCCGTGGGCGTCTTCGGCTCGATCCTCGGGACGTGGTGCGTTCGGGGCAAGGACGATCCGGACATGAACCCGATGAAGCCGATTAACGTCGGATTTTGGGTGGCAGCCCTGAGTTCCGTCGTCGGCTTCTGGGTCGTGAGCTACCTCTATCTTGGCGACATCGTCAGCGAGAAGTACGGCGCCATCTGGTGGCGCGTCTTTCTGGCCAATGTCATGGGAATTGCCCTGGCATTGCTGATTCAGTGGCTGACGGAGTATTTCACCGCGACCGATAAGAAGCCGGTGACCGAGATTGCCTATTCCAGTCGAACCGGTCCGGCGACGCTGATCCTTTCCGGATTCGCTGCAGGTCTCGAGTCGAGCGTCTGGGCCACCTTGGCCATTGCTGCGACCATCTTTGGCTCTTACAGCATCTTCGGCGGAAGCTTTTCGCTGTCGGCGTATGGGATCGCGCTGGCCGGCCTGGGACTGCTGGCAACGACCGGCTTTGTGCTGGCCGAAGATACCTTTGGTCCTATCTCCGATAACGCTAACGGCATCTTCGAGATGTCCGGCGCGTTGAAAAATAATCCGAGAACACCGTCTGGAATTGAGGCTCATCGGATTGTCGCCAAGCTCGACGCGGTCGGCAATACGACCAAGGCCCTGACGAAAGGGCTGGCCATCGCCACCGCGGTTATCGCGGCTGTTTCCCTCTTCCGCTCCTTCATCGACGAGGCGCATCTCTTCGAGCAGGGGATCCAGGTGAACCTACCGGAGGTCTTCATCGGCTTCCTGATCGGGGGGGCGGTCCCGTTCCTGTTCTCCTCCTTTGCGATCCAGGCGGTAAGCCGGGCTGCCTTCCTCCTAGTTGAGGAGGTAAGGCGACAGTTCCGAGAGAAGCCGGGGATCATGGAGTTCAAGGAGAAGCCGGACTACGGGCGGTGCGTAGAGATCGTGACCGCCGCGGCACAGAAGGAGTTGCTCGGACCAGGCGTTCTTTCGATCGTCAGCCCGATCCTTGTCGCCTTCGCGTTTGGCGCGCCGGCGCTGGGCGGCTTCCTTGCCGGAGCGATTCTGACCGGTCAGCTCATGGCGGTGTTCCTGTCGAATACCGGCGGCGCCTGGGACAATGCCAAGAAGAAGATCGAGGAGGGGCTGTTCGGCGGGAAGGGGACCGACTGTCACAAGGCTGCCGTCATCGGCGATACGGTCGGCGATCCGTTCAAAGATACCGCCGGGCCGGCCATCAACCCGATGATCAAGGTCATGAACCTGGTCGCAATTCTGATCGCACCCTTGGCCATCCGTCAAATTGGGTTTGGTACTCGGGCGATGATCGTTCTGGCCTGCGTGACCATCCTGGGACTGTCGGTGGTCTTCAGTAAGCGAGGCTCGATCGTAGAGGAAGAGCCCGTGGCGGCCACGAAGGCGGAGACCAGCCGCGCCCATTGAGTACGTTCAGCGTTCCGCCTACAGTGTTCAGCGTCACGCCACGCGCAACGAACGCTGCATGCAATAGACGCAACAAACGCCGCACGCAACAAACGCCGTACGCACTATGAAAACCATGCCTCTCCTCTTTTCCACATTGCGACGCTGTCCGGTCCTTGATGCCGAGGGGCGGCTCGTGGGTCACCTCAGAGACCTGATCCTCTTGCCGTTGGGGGTGCTGCCCCCAGTGACCAAGCTCGTGATCCTGACATCCGAGAAGGAAGAGCTGATCCTGCCGTGGGAGGCCGTGGCGCGTATAGAGCGGGAGCCGGCGGCGATTCATCTGGGTTATGCGGGTGAGGCGCTTCAGCCGGTCCCGTTGCGGCCTGAGGAGATGGAGTTGGCGCAGAGCCTCCTGGACCGGAAGGTGGTGGATACCAAGCACCGCAAGGTGATCCGGGTCAACGACCTGGAATTTCAGGAGGTGGAAGGGCGGCTGCAGCTTGTGGCCGTAGAGGCCGGCCTGCGTGGCCTGCTCAGGCATCTCGGCTCCGAGGCCATGGCTGAACGGATCGCGCGCCTGTTCGATATCCGCCTGGAACGAGAGACGATTGCCTGGGAGGTAGTCGAGCCGGTGGAAACCGCGCTGACCAAGGCCAAGCGACGCGCAACCTATGCCAAACTGGCGAAGCTCCATCCAGCCGACATCGCCGATATCCTCGAGGAGCTGAACCCGAGCGAGCGTGCTGGCGTGCTGGCGTCCTTAGACGAGGAGACCGCCGCTGAGACGCTGACCGAGACGAAGCCGGAGGTCCAGAGCTCGATGGTACAGATGATGGAGAGCGAGCAGGCTGCGGACATCCTGGAGCGCATGGAGCCGGATGAGGCGGCGGACATCTTGAGCGATCTACCGGAGGCCAAGGCCCAGGAGCTTCTCGAGACGATGGAGGAAGAGGAGGCTCAGGATGTGGTTGAGCTGCTCACGCACGAGGAAGATACCGCCGGCGGGCTCATGACGACGGAGGCGTTTGCTCTACCGCTCGACCTTACTGTGGCCCAAGCGATTGGTCGGCTCCGATCCGTAGAGGGGACCGAGGCCGAGACGATCTATTACATCTACGTGACCGATGACCTGGATCGGCTCCTGGGGGTGTTGAGCCTTCGGGAGCTGATCTTGGCCGACCCGAGCCAGCGACTTGGTGAGATCATAGAGCGGCAGATCATCAGTGTTCGACCGGAGACCGGCCTGCGCGAGATCACGGAGACCTTCACCAAGTACAACCTGATGGCCGTGCCGGTGGTAGATGAGGGGGGGGAGTTGCGAGGGATCATCACCGTCGATGACGTCCTGAACCTGCTCCTCCCGATGATATGGAAACAGCGGGCAGCGAAAAAGTTCATCTAGCCGTTTCACCACCCAG
>NZ_JAQUOY010000008.1 GCF_028716865.1 Candidatus Methylomirabilis sp.
CAGAATACCTTTACGCCGGCGGTTTCGTTGGTCATGGCGCTTCACGAGTCCCTCGCCGCGATCAGGGCGGAGGGTCTCACCGCGCTCTTCGCGCGGCATGACCGGCTTGCGCGGGCGACCCGCGCCGGTGTCAGGGCGCTCGGGCTTGAACTGTTCACGGAGCGGCCCACCCCGGCGCTGACCGCTGTGACTGCCCCGTCGGGTATCGAGGCCGGTGCTATCGTGAAGAGGCTTCGAACGGCACACGGCATCACCATCTCGGGCGGACAGGCGCAGCTTAAGGGGAAGATCTTTCGTCTGGCTCACCTGGGATATGCTGATGAATCCGATGTTGTTATCTGCCTCGCGGCACTGGAACGAACCCTCACCGACCTCGGCTATCCGGTTAAGCTAGGCGAAGGGGTGCGGGCGGCCCAGGAGGTGCTGGGCCAGACAGGCTGAGGGAAAATAGCTTTCAGCCGATAGCTGATCGCTGATAGCTGTTTTTTAGAGGGGAACGGATGCGAATTCTTGTAAGTGATGGTCTCTCGCCACGCGGCATTGAGATTCTGCGCCAAGCCGAGGCGTTCGAGGTTGATGAGCGGCGCAAGTTGAGCCCCGAGGCGCTGCAGGAGTGTATCGACCACTACGATGGCCTGATCGTCCGAAGTGCCACCAAGGTGACCGCCCCGATCCTGCGGGCAGCGCACCGACTGAAGGTGGTCGGGAGGGCGGGCGTCGGGGTGGACAATATCGACGTCGAGGCGGCAACGGCTCGCGGAATCCTGGTGATGAATGCCCCGAGCGGTAATACCCTGACCACCGCCGAACATACCTTCTCGCTCCTGCTGGCCCTCGCTAAGAATATCCCACAGGCCACCGCCTCGATGAAGGGCGGCCGGTGGGAGAAGGGCGCGTTCGTCAGTGTCGAGGTGGGGGGGAAGACATTGGGGATCATCGGCTTGGGTCGGATCGGAGGTGAGGTCGCTCGACGCGCGAAGGGGTTCGCCATGCGCGTCATCGTCGCTGATCCCTTTGTCTCTGAGGAGACCGCGACAGCGCTGGGGGTCGAACTGGTGGAACTTCCAGACCTGTTCCAACGGTCGGATTTTATCACGATCCACACCCCCATCACCCCGGAGACGTACCATCTCATCGATCGCGACGCGATCGCGCAGATGAAGACGGGGGTTCGGATCATCAATTGCGCGAGGGGCGGGATCGTCGACGAGACGGCCCTGTATGAGGCGATGAAGGCCGGCAAGGTTGCGGGCGCGGCGATGGATGTGTTTGAACAGGAGCCGACCACCGACTCGTCGCTGTTTACACTCAACAACTTTGTCTGCACCCCGCATATCGGCGCGGCGAGCGAGGAAGCGCAGGAGAATGTCGCTGTCGAGATCGCCCAGCAGGTCGTCGAGTACCTTCAGAAAGGGCTGATCAGGAACGCTGTGAATGCCCCGTCGATCGATCCAGCGCTGTACAAGGTACTTCAGCCGTATCTCACCCTGTCCGAGAAACTGGGCCGCCTGGCCTCTCAGCTTGCCGAGGGGGGGCTGCGCCAGATTCGGATCGATTACCGGGGCGAGATTGCGGGCTACGACCCGGCGCCGCTCACCGCGTCCGTCGTCAAGGGGACGCTGGACCCCTTTTTGGGCGATGAGGTCAACTACGTCAACGCCTTGGCCCTGGCGAAAGGGCGCGGCATACGGATCATTGAGAGCAAGGTGCTGGAGGAGGCCGACTATGCGAGCCTCATCACCGTCTCGGTGAAGGGCGACCGTGGCACGAGTGAGGTCGCGGGGACGCTCTTCAGCCGCCGAGAGCCCAGGGTCGTCCGGATCAACGAATTCCGCTTGGAAGCCATCCCCGAAGGGTACCTCCTGATCTTCTCCAACCTGGACGTGCCTGGGGTCATCGGGACGATCGGCACCCTGCTCGGAAAGAACCGAGTCAACATCGCCGGAATGCAGTTGGGACGGGAGTTGCCTGGTGGCCGGGCTGTGTCAGTGGTGAATGTCGACAACCCTGTTCCCGCTCATGTCATAGACGAAATCCGGCGGCTCCCCAATATCGTCTTCGTTAAGCTTGTGAAGGCCTAAAAACAGCCATCAGCAGTCAGCGATCAGCAGTCAGAAAAGGCTGAGAGCTGATGGCTGAATGCTGATCTTCTGATCTTCAATGAGCGACTTCGAATATTCCTCCAAGACCGCTATTCCGAAAGGCGTCCGAGTCTTTCCGCCGGAGGAGACCGCGCTGCGCCGCTGGGCTGAGCGCCGGATCCTTACGGTCTTTGAGCGATGGGGGTTCCAAGAGGTCATCACTCCGACCTTCGAATACCTGGAGGTCTTCTCGGGAGACTCGGAGGGGGAGGGCGGAGACAAGATCTTCAAGTTCGTCGACCGACAGACCGGCCGCCTGCTGGCGCTGCGGTACGACCCAACCCCCCAGGTGGCGCGCCTTGCGGCGACTACGTTTCGGCACCGTCCCTTGCCGTTGCGCCTCTCGTATGTGACGAATATCTTTCGCTACGAAGCCCCTCAGGCCGGTCGGCAGCGCGAGCGTGTTCAGCTTGGCGTGGAGTTGATCGGGCTGGAGCGGCCGGAGGCCGATGCCGAAATGGTGGCGATGGCGGTGGAGGGCTGCCGGGCCCTCGGCCTGCAGCGCTTTCAAATCGACGTCGGCCAGATCGAGTACGTCCGGGGGCTCGTCGATGCCCTGGGGCTCGGACCGGATCGACGCCGGGCGCTTGTCTCGGCTATCGACAGGAAGGATACCCCTGAGCTCGAGCTGCTCCTGCGAGGTCTGGACGCGGACGACAAGTCCAAGCGGGCCGTGCTGGATCTGCCGCTGCTCTATGGGGGGAAGGAGGTCCTGGCCCGCGCGGGTGATCTGGCGCCCAACCGGCGCTCGCAGGAGGCTCTGAGAAATCTTACCCAGGTCTATGAGGTGCTGGAGCAGTACGGTCTGGCGGATCAGGTGATCATCGATCTCGGCGAAGTAAGGGCCTTCGAGTACCACACCGGTGTAACCTTTGCGGCCTTTGCGCAGGGCCTGGGTTCGGAGATCTCGCGCGGCGGCCGATATGACGACCTGATCGGTGGGTTCGGGTATCCCTGCCCCGCCACCGGCTTCGCCTTTGACCTGGATAAGGTCCTGGAGGCTGTAGGTGCCGAGGGGCGGCCTCCGCTCCTTCCCGGCCAGAGGTTTCTGATTATCGACTTTAACCCCGACAAGCGGTACGCCCTTCGTATCGCCCGGCTTCTGCGAGAACAGGGCTATTCGGTAGCGAGAGATATCATCACGCGGGACCTGGAAGGCTCATTTGACTATGCGGTAGCATCCGGGATCGGCCGAGCAATCGTGCTGGGCTTCCCTCATCTGCCTCAGGACGAGTTATTCATCAGGGATCTTGCCTCGGGAACTGAGGAGCGGGTCCCGGTCGAGCGGTTTTGCGGCGAGATCGAACGTGGAGAGCGACGATGGCCAATGTAATCGTTGTCGGTACGCAGTGGGGCGACGAAGGGAAGGGCAAGATCGTTGATCTCCTCTCAGAGTATTTCGATGCGGTGGCCAGGTACCAGGGCGGGTCCAACGCCGGCCATACGGTCGTGGTGGGGGAGGAGAAGATCGTCCTGCACTTGGTCCCGTCTGGCGTACTGAGGAAAGGGAAGGTTTGCATCCTGGGGAACGGCGTGGTGATTGATCTGACCGCCCTTATCCAGGAAATGGATCAGCTCGGCAGGCTGCGCGTGAAGATCGAGGAGAACTTCTTTATCAGCAAGAACGCGCATCTGGTGCTCCCCTACCATCAGATCCTGGACGCCGAACTGGAACGGCTCCGAGAGGGACGGCAGATCGGGACCACGAGACGCGGGATCGGTCCGGCCTATGTCGATAAGATGGCGAGGACAGGAATCCGGGTGGGCGATCTGACCGACCGTGACCTCTTCAAGGAGCGCCTCCGCAGTAATCTTGAAGAGAAGCGAGCCCAGTTCCCCAGGCATCGGGAGCTGCAGGAACTCGATCACGAAAAAATGGCGGCGGAGCAACTTGAGCAGTTCGAGCGCATTCGCGGCTTCGTGGTGGACAGCTCCCTCGTCATTTACGATCTGATCAAAGCCGGGAAGAGCGTCCTGTTTGAGGGGGCGCAGGGAACCCTCCTGGACGTCGATCTCGGGACCTACCCCTACGTTACCTCATCGAGCGCCACGGCCGGAGGCGCCTGCACCGGGATTGGGGTGAGTCCGCTTACGATCGACGGCGTCCTCGGCGTTACCAAAGCCTATACGACGCGTGTCGGCGAGGGTCCAATGCCGACGGAGCTGACGGATGCAACCGGTCAGATGCTGCAGACGCGCGGGCAGGAGTTCGGAGCCACAACAGGGCGGCCGAGGCGCTGTGGCTGGTTCGATGCCGTTGCCGTCAGGTACAGCGCCAGGATCAACGGCCTCTCGGCCCTTGCCCTCATGAAGCTGGACGTCCTGGATGCCTGTGACTCGATCCGGATCTGCACGGGCTACCGCTGCAACGGTGCGACCCTTCGAGAATTTCCGAACGAGACCGGTCTCTTACAAGCGTGTGAGCCGATCTATGAAGAGGTGCCAGGCTGGAACGAGAGTATTGCCGGCATCACCTCATACAAGCGCCTGCCGGCTAATTGCCGGGCCTATATCGAGCGAATTGAGGGGCTGACAGGGGTCAAGGCAGGGCTCATCTCCACAGGGCCCCGGCGGGATCAGACGATCCTTCGCTCGACGCCGGCCTTGCGGCAGTGGGGGCTGGCACGCTAAGCTTCTTCTGAAACGCCCGCGTTTATAGCCTTCTGCATGACGACCCGTTAGCTCAGTTGGCAGAGCTCCTGCCTTTTAAGCAGGGAGTCCCGGGTTCGAGTCCCGGACGGGTCACCATAATTTCAAGTAGTTAGATGAGTTGACATGATGTTTTAGCGATGCAGACATCCTGCAGATTTCAGGAGAAGGTGTAGGATAGTGCAGACGGTTGTGCAGATGGACTGCCCACTGATGTGGGCGGCCCACCGGATTGGCTCGCGGAGGGCGTACGAAAATGGCTGAGGCTTCCATTCTACCCTCAAATAGTCTTGCCTGCCGCGTTGCGGGCGGGGAACATCACTCGCTTCCGGATAAGTTCCGAAATGGCTGTGGGTCGATCACGTATGTTGGTACCTCCGGCTGTCTCATGTTATACTTCGTCCGGTATTCAATGACACCTCTGTGGGGGGTCCCATGGGCACTACATTTACTATCCGTCTCGACGACAAAAGCGAGAAGGCGCTTCGGGAACTATGCACGGCGACAGGCAAGAGCCGCAGTGAGGTCGTCCGAGAGGCGCTGCGCCATGAGCAACTTCGGGTGGAACTCGCCGCTATTCGTGCGGAACTCGTGCCCAGGGCGCAGGCGGCTGGTTGGTTGACTGATGAGGATGTGTTCCGGGACGTCTCGTGAGGGTCTTCCTCGACACCAACGTGTGGGTCAGCGCCTTTGCCGCGCGTGGAGTCTGCGAGGAGCTGCTATTGCGCTTGCTGGAAGACGGATCGGTGCTCACCAGTCCGCTGGTCTGGGAGGAGCTTACAGAGGTACTCACGCGCAAGGTGTTACCGTCACCCGTTGTATGGCAACGGATCCGCTCGTTGTGGTGCTCGGCTGAATCCGTGGAAGATGCTCCGGCGGAAAGAGAGGACAATGATTCACGGCTCATCGCGGCCGCTGCCGCAGCAGGAGCCGATCTCTTCGTAACCGGCGACAAAGAGGTACTGGCGCGGAGCCATTCAGGGAATATGCGCATCGTCTCCCCACGAGATGCCTGGCTCATCCTCTATCCACCCGCTGCTCCGCACTGACCGCCCCGCGATACTAAGGATTAAAGGCGACGCATTGACGATCCAGTGCCTAGGCGGCATGGATCTCTTCTCGGATCTCGTCAAACGTCACTGGTAGGCCGGTGTCTCGCGGCGGTAAAACTCCTCCAGGAACTCGGCGCGGCTCAAACGCTTGATCCCCGCAGCCTTGGCCTGGGACACCGTGCCTTGGGCGTACCACTACACCGTCGCAGCGATTCGCATCTCGCGCGCGAACTCATCCGGTGCCAGACGTAGCGCGCCGAATATCGCCAGGTCGAAATCAAACGTGATCGTTGCCATGCCCCACCCTCATCACCGGTTGTGTTCTTGTGATGCGATCCGGCCGATTATGTGAACCGTCTCCGTCGCGTTCAATCCACCAAGCAGTTTTTCCAGCCATCCCGGTCTAGCCACTCTAGCGATACCCATTTTCGCTACTCCATCGCGCCCTTAGCGTGCTCTGATTTCCGTTGAAGAATGGCAGAGCATCAGCGGAAATGCAAAGTATTGCATGACGAGGCTGAGGCAAGATATCCGCGACTGCAGCAAGCGCTGTGAGCTAGATACTATGAGTTAATCGGAGAGTCGCGGGCTACTTGTAGGCATCCGTATAGCTGAAGTGCTCAGGTCGGTTGGTCCGTTCTCCGAGCGCACGCGCAGGGGCCAATACCGCGCGCTTGCAGCGCATCGAGGTCATTTATCGCCGGTTCCACCGGACCTACAGAAGCCCGAGCATTCAACGGGTTCTGCAGGGTGGAGTACACGGGCCGGCACGAAACGCGTAACACAGCTGATGCGGACGGCGGGCCTCGAGGGGCGGAAGTGAGGGTAACCCGTAGGGTCTCCGAGGCACATCGCTTCATTGAGGCGATCGACAACCTCCGGGTGATGACGGTGCCCCCCCCATAGCGCCACCAAGAGAGTAGGGAAGGCACTCGACCTTGACAGCCGTTTACGAGTGTGCAATATTAGTGACTATAAAGTCGTCCATGACCAATTAGTCAGAAATAACCTACAAGAGGAGGGGAAGGTGGCAACCGAACGGCGAGTGGAACGCCGAATGGCAGCAACGCGAGAGAGGCTCGTCAATACAGCACTGGCATTATTCGCCAAGCAGGGAATCTATGCCACGACCGTGGAGGATGTCACGGAGGCGGCCGATGTGGGAAAGGGGACCTTCTACCAGCACTTCCCTTCCAAGACCGCCATCATTCGACACCTGCTGCACGAGGGGTTTGGCGAACTCCTGAACCAGTGCCGCCATGAGGTGCAGTCGGCTGTGACTGCGCAAGAGCGCGTGGAACGCCTTTTGGAGGCCCAGTTCCGATTTTTCGGAAAACGGCGCGACCTCTTGATCCTGTTTCATCAAGTTCGCGGGTTAATCAAACTGCAACCGAAGGAGGCCCGCTTCCTCAAAAAGGAGTACGAACGGTACATTCGCTTTCTCGCCTCCCAACTTGCGGCGTCGTTAGACGGGAAGCGCTATTCGGAGGAGAGCTTACAGCAGATGGCATGCGCCATGGCCGGTCTCGTGACGGGTTATCTGTCCTACCTTGTGATCCTGGGCTTGAAAACAGATCGAGGGACAGAACTGGAAATCTCTACCAGAATGTTCCTGAAAGGGATCGTGGAACCATCTCAATAATGGGGTTGTCTGGGATGAGGGATTTCTCCTTCGTGTGAGTTTCATTGCATCAATCGGCTGGCAGGAACCCGTGGAAATAGACCTGGTGGTCAGAAAGGAGGCGACGGATGGAGCGAGGTATCTGAGAAATCGGCTGTGAAGGTGGTTTGCTATGCAAGGCGAGTCACTGGATCACCGAAAGTAGAGATCTAGTGATCAATGAAGGAGGAAGTGAGCAATGAAACGCTTGATGTCGTTATGTGGTGCAATACTGCTGCTGGCCTTCGGGGCATCCCAGGCCTTAGCCCACGGCGGTGGCAGCGATGCAATGGGTGACTGGGACAAAGCGGATGCATGCAGTCAAGAGAAGGGCCACTACATCGTTCACCTTACTACCTATCAGCAGAAACGTGAAGCCTCAGAGGTTCGCACGCTGCAAGAAGTCGGGTCGGTGCAGTTTAAAGAGGAATTTCAGTCGTATTGCGGAGGTGTCCCGAGAACCGGAAAGATGTGGATGGCCTTTGACCTGTACAATGAAGAGCTCAGAACGGTGCCTGTCTCTGTCCGGATTGTCGAAGCCGAGGAGGGGGGACACGAACACACGGCTGGGGAGGGGAATCACGACCACTCCATTGTGTCCTTGCCCCCGACTGTGTACCGTGACGGCACGGTGAGGGTCTATACTGAGATTCCAAAGGCCGGCCACTATATGGCCATCCTGAAGTTGGAAAAGGTCGGACCTGGCATTGCCCATCACCCTCATCCCGCGTCCGATCCCGGCGAGTTGAACCGGGTCATTCACAGTCACGGCAGCGATGATCCAACACAGGCAGAAATACGTGCTGTTGATCCCACCTACCGCTTTCCCTTTACGGTGGGTCTGCAGATGAAGAAGCACCTGCCATGGTATTTCTCAAATCTGGGGTTTCAACTGGCCGGCACATTGCTCGGCATCTCGGGCCTGGTCGTCGGCGTGCGATACTACATGAACGGCAAGCGGAAAAAGGAGGCCTGAAACTGGTCATTGGCGCCTCAGTGACCGACCAGGCCGTCATTAAGGAGGGAAAAACGAAGCAGCGCTTGGAAGGCCTCAAAGTTGGGAACCATGTCTGGATGAGGTTCGAGCGGGTCAGCTCCGGCGACATCGCACAGTCGATCGTCGTCAAACGGGTGGAGAAGCAGGAGTAGGGCGCGGAGAGGCTGGGAACGGCATTGTGAGCATCGGAGAATGGGTGAGAATGTCTAGCAAAAAAGGAGGGAGGCGATGAGTGAGATCGAAGGCTCCACCGAGGGGAACGAGATCAGGGGCCATCGCAGGGCCCAACGCATGAAGGCGCTGTGCATTGGCGCGCTCGGGGGGTTGGTGCTCCTGGCTGCCTGCGCGAAGCAATCCGGAGTCACCGCGATTCAACCGCCACCCCCCGACACTGGAGGGCCCCGCAGCGAGGTGGTGATGCCCCCGCCCGTAGTACCCGCCGAGCAACCGGTCAAGCAGGAGGCTCAAGCCGCGCGCCAGGAGTCGCCACTGAAGGACATCTTCTTTGATTTCGACAGGTCGAATGTTCGCCCCGATGCGAAAGCGGCTTTAGCTGATGACGTTGAATGGCTTCGGGTGCATGCGAAGGCTGCCATCACCATTGAGGGTCATTGCGACGAGCGCGGGACGAGCGAGTATAACGTAGCCTTGGGGGAGCGCCGTGCCCAAGCGGCCAAAGACTATCTCGCGGCCTTAGGCATCAACGCGAAACGTGTGACTACAGTGAGCTACGGCAAGGAGCGACCCTTTGTTCTCGGTCACGATGAGTCCGCTTGGAAGTGGAACCGGCGAGCCCACTTCGTCGTGGAAAGGGAGTAGGGAAGAACGTTCGGCATCGAGGACAGGGATCAGACCTGGACGTGGGTGTATGTGCGGGCGACATGGCCGGGCCCTCTCCAAGGAGCTGTATGTCAAGTTCACCGAATGTGGGGTCGTCGAGTCGTACTTTTACATCTCAAATCTGCCGGAAGAGGTGCAGCGGCACACTCGGTGAAGGTCTCGCGAAGATCGTAAGGGAGGTCGTCGTGTGATGGTCGATCATGCTCCGACTGGCGTCGAAATGGTCCAGCCTCTGCCATGGAGGCGTCGGCTCCAGTTGAAGACTGGTGATCTCCTGGCGCGTCTGAGGCTTCCACAGCCCACCACCCAGGTGCTTGTGGCCATTTCGGTTGGCATCGCGACAGGCTTGGGCGCCGTTGGCTTCATCCGGCTCTTGCAGCTTTGTACCGCCCTCTTCTTTGATGGCGGCCGCTGGCTTTTCTCCGGCCTCGGTCGGTATTATGTCCTCGTGCTCCCGGTCCTCGGCGGCCTGCTGGTGGGCCCGCTGATCGTCCATTTCGCCAGGGAGGCCAAGGGGCATGGCGTCCCGGAGGTGATGAGCGCGCTGGTGCTCCGAGGCGGTCGGATCCGAAGGCGGGTGGCCCTGGTCAAGATCCTCGCCTCCGCCATCACGATCGGCTCTGGCGGCTCCGCGGGCCGCGAAGGCCCGATGATCCAGATCGGCTCGAGCATCGGCTCCTCGGTCGCGCAATGGCTGCGGATGCCAACGGAGCGGGTGCGAACCCTCGTCGCCTGCGGGGCGGCGGGGGGCGTGGCGGCCACCTTCAATGCCCCCATTGCCGGCGCGATGTTCGCGCTGGAGGTCCTCCTCGGGCAGTTCACCGCGGACTTCAGCTTGGTCGTCCTCTCCGCCTTCGCCGCCGCGGTCGTCTCCAGGGCCATGCTGGGCGATTTCCCAGCGTTCGCCATCCCCCCGTGGGGCCTGATCAGCGAAAAGGAACTGCTCTTCTACCCCCTCCTGGGCGTCTTCTCGGGTCTGGCCGCCACCGCCTTTGTAAAAATCCTCTATGCTTTCGAGGACCTCTTCGCCCGCTCCCGCTTACCAGAATTCCTGCAGCCGGCGGTTGGAGGTCTCGCCGTGGGCGGCATCGGGCTCTTCCTGCCCCAGGTGTTCGGCACAGGGCTGCCGACCATGGGGCAGCTCTTGGTGATGCAGGTCCCCGTGGGCACGATGCTCGCCTTGAAGCCGGCCAAGGTCCTGGCGACCTCGCTCACGTTAGGGTCGGGAGGCTCGGGAGGGGTGTTTGCTCCCTGCCTCTTTATCGGGGGGCTGGTGGGCGGCACGTTCGGTTCGCTGGTCCACGCTCTCTTTCCTGCATTCACCGCCTCCTATGGCGCGTATGCCCTCGTCGGCATGAGTGCCACGTTCGGCGCGGCCGCCCAGGCGCCGATTACCGCGATCCTCATCCTGTTCGAAATGACCGGCGACTATCACATCATTCTTCCTCTCATGTCCACAACCATTATCGCCGTTCTGCTCTACCGGGAGTTCAGCGCGAAGTCGATCTATACGTTGAAGCTGGAGCGTCAGGGGATCCAGTATGGGGCTGCTCCTGAGCGGGACCTGATGGCGGAGATCCCGGTGCAGGAAGCCCTGACCCACCCGCTGCTGGCCATTCCTCGAGAGGCCACCATCCAAGAGTTGTTGCGGCTCGTCGCGAAGACCGGTCATGAGTGGTTCCCAGTCCTCGACGGCCATGACGAACTGGCGGGCGTGGTGACCTATCGGGACGTGGCGAAGGCCGTGGACGAGGGCCGGTTGGAAGACCAGGTGCTGGGGTACGCGACGCGCGACGTGGTCTGTGCCTTTTCCGATGACAGCCTCCGCGAGGTCCTCATGAAATTCCACGAGCGCGATCTGGGCCACCTGCCGGTGGTGGATTCCACCAACCAGAAACGTCTGATTGGCATCATCTCCAGACGACACGTGATCAGAGCATATAATCGCGCCCTGGCGCGCTGGGGGATCAGATCACCATGAAGCGCTTGGAGGGGCCGTAACAACTGATTCGTTCGTTATCGGGTGGGGCTTGAGTTCGCCGTCGAGCGGTCGCTTGAGCGATAGAGAGGCACAGCACGGGTCATTGTTTCGTAAAGTGGTGCATATAACGAGGAGATATCGTCGAGAACGGAAAGGAGCGAACCATTGCGGACAACGGGGAGCGAGGTGAGGCGCAAGACGCGAACGGCAAGGCTCCAGGGGCACTCTCTTCTTCAGGGCGGGGTATTGCTCAGGGGAGCTGTTCTGACGTGTAGTCTTCTATTGGTCTCAGTCCTGAATGGGTGGAGTGATGAACCTCCCAAGGAGGGTGGACATCACCATCATCGGCTGGTGGGACCTCCGCCGGAGTTCACGCAACAGAGAGGTCCGGCGACGCAACAGTCAGGTTTCGCAACGCCTAAAGGGTGGCGGTTTGCTCTGCCGGCTGGAGATCATCACGCGGGGCGGCAGGTTTTTATCGACTTCGAATGCTTCAAGTGCCATGAAGTGCGTGGTGAAGATTTTCCCGCACCCAAAGCCGAACAAGGGGATGTGGGATCTGTCCTCTCGGGGATGGGGGCGATGCACCCGGCAGAGTATTTCGCCGAGGTGATCATCGACCCGAATGCCTCCGTGTCCTGGCGGGTCAAGCGCCATAAGGCTGAAACAAAAGGATATCTCGGCGCTGATGGTAAATCAAAGATGCCCAGCTATAACGAGACCATGACGGTCCAGCAACTCATCGATGTGGTGGCCTACATGAAGAGCTTGACCGCCGGTGGGCATCAGCATTGACAAGCGGTTTCCGGTTCCAAGGTCCAGGTGCCCGTTGTAAAATCCCCTCAGGGCATCTGGTACCCCGGAACCCGTTGCGAACGCGCTGTTCCACCTTTGGCCTTCGACGCTCTTCCTGCTCCCGGGAGGAACCTTAGCCTCAATCTATGGGCTATTTGTCCGCTAAGAGTAGAATCGGCTCTGGTGAGCCTCCGGACAAGCGCGCAGCCTGATTTACCTTGACTTCTCTCGATTTATGGCTATGCTATATAGTAAGTATGATCCGCTAACCAATGTGAAATAAACGCCGGCTGGTGCCGCATGTTCGCGTCATTTTGCCCGGTCGCGGGGTGTTGGGGGTTGCTGCCGATCATCATAATGACTTCTTCTTATGACATAAAAGTGTGACAAGTTCTTCTAGGAGGGTCCGGGGATAGCGTTCAGCTCTTTCCGGAGGACAGAGGGTGGTCGGGCCGCCATCCGCGAGAAGCGGAGGCGGCTTTTTTATTTCACGAAACATGAACATCGGGTTGCGGCGGCTGAACACCTCTCTTGTGTGCGTTATTTCGACGGCGTCAACTGACGGTTCTAGTCTATGGAATGGAGGCCCATCGTATTCTTGAAGAGGCGCCATACCCACCCGGAGATTGGCGTTGTAAGTCCACCTTGACAGCCGTGAAGGAATGCATTAAATATATATATGGACTACATGGTCATAAATGACTATATAGTCAACCAGTGCCTATGAGAAGGAGGAGACATGGCAGTCGAACGGCGGGTGGAACGCCGAATGGCGACAACGCGAGAGAGGCTCGTCAATACAGCACTGGCGTTGTTCGCGACGCATGGGATCTATGATGCCACCGTGGAGGACATTACGGAAGCGGCTGATGTCGGGAAGGGCACCTTCTATCAGCACTTTCCTTCCAAGACCGCTATTATTCATCACATCCTGCACGACGGGGTGAGTGAACTCCTGGACCGATGCCGCCGTGAGAGTCAGCTGGCTAAGACCCATAAAGACCGGGTGAAACGCCTCCTGTCGGCTCAGTTCCGATTTTTTGATGAGCGGACTGACCTCTTGGTCCTGTTTCACCAAGTCCGGGGGCTGCTTAAACTGAAGCCGCGGGATGTGCGCTCTCTCCAAAAGGAGTACGACCGGTACATCCGGTTCCTTACCGCTGAGCTTGGGACCTTATTAGATCGGAGGCATTACTCCCGGACAAGACTGATGCAAATAGCCTGCTCGATGGCCGGCTTGGTGACGGGTTATCTGTCCTATCGAATGATTCTTGGGTTAAAGAAGCATGAGGCTATAGACCTCGAAGTGCCTACCCGCCTTTTCCTCGAAGGGATTGGAGGGAATGGCCAGGCGATGCCGTGAACCGATGGACAGGGTACACATGTTGCTTGTCTGTGCACATGGCTGCAAAAGGAGGGGGACTGCGATGAAACGCGTGAAGTATTTGGCAACGATTACGGCTATCTTGACGCTGACAGCATTGGGAGGCGCAACACCGGGTCTGGCGGCTGAGGAGCAGGTGGCCACATCGAAGGCCGCTGAGAACGCGCAGGGAACAACGCCCCTGATCCGCACCATCTCCGGTACGGTGACCGCGGTAGTGCCGGATGCCAAGACCTTGGTGGTTACAGTGCCAAGAGGGACGACCGACGCCCTGGTCGTGGGCGCCCGGGTGACGGATCAAACCGTCATGAAGGAGGGTACGGCGAAGAAGAGGTTGGAAGAGCTCAACGTTGGTGATCGGGTCTGGATGAAATTCGAGCGGGTGAGCGACGGTGATATCGCGCAGGTGATTGTGATCAAACGGGGCAGGCAGCGAGATTAACACAACACAGCACCTTCCGGTAACCCTTTCCAACAAGGAGGGCAAGATGCGCTTCCGCTATCGTCGTATCCTGGGCGTTGGATGCTTCGTCCTACTGCTTGTCGGATGTGTCTCGGTGGGTGAGGAATTTCGGACGCCCACTGCTGAGATGATCAAGAACGGGGTGACCACGCGGGCTGAGCTGCTTCAACTCTTTGGGTCGCCGACCCAGGTCGGCATCGAAGACGGGGATCGGACCTGGACGTGGCTCCACGTGAGGACGGGGGCCATAGGCCGGACCCTGTCCAAGGAGCTTCATGTCAAGTTCAACGAACGGGGCATTGTGAAGTCGCACTCTTACACCTCCACCCTTCCGGAGGAGGTCCAGCGGGAAAGCCGCTGATGGCTCCGGGAAGAGTGGAGGTGAGGGGATGATCGGAAAACAGATAATTGTAGAGTTGCTAGTTGCGGCCGCTGTGGGGCTTTTGTCGAGCGCCTGGTTGCTGTGGCTACGGCGGATCGGACTGCGCGCGCTCACCAGATTGGCCCGCACAACTGAGAGTAGACTCGACGACCTGGCGCTCTCGGCGTTTCGGCTTCCCTCACTGCTTTGGTGTCTTGTGCTTGGCGTTTATATCGGCCTGAGTGCCGCCCCTACCATGCCCACCAGGATCGGGCAACTCGTCAATGATGTACTGGTGATCGTGCTCATCCTCTCTGTAACTATCGCCGTCGGTCGGTTCTTCGCAGCCTCCATCGTGTCCTATGCCGACCGTCTGGGTCTCGCAATTGCCGTGACAGGGCTCACCACCGCCCTGGTGAGAGGCGTCGTCTACCTGTGCGGCGCCCTCGTCCTACTGAACACGCTTGGAATATCGATTACCCCTATCCTCACCGCCTTGGGTGTCGGCGGCCTGGCCGTAGCCTTAGCGCTTCAAGGTTCGCTGGCGAACCTGTTCGCCGGGATCCACATTCTAGTGGAAAAACCGATCCGCGTAGGGGATTACATCAAGTTGGAGTCGGGCCAGGAAGGGTACGTGGTCGATATCGGCTGGCGGACCACGCGGGTCCGCATGTTGCCCAATAACATGGTCATTGTGCCGAACGCCAAGTTGGCTGAGAGCATCGTGATTAACTACCACCTTCCAGAGAAACGGATGTCGGTCCTCATTCCCATCGGTGTTGGTTACCAGAGCGATCCCGCAAGGATCGAAGCGATCCTGATGGAGGAGGTCGCTTCCGCCATGGACCACGTCCCCGGGCTGTTGGCTGAACCTGCCCCCTTCGTTCGGTTCATTCCTGGGTTCGGCGAGTCGTCTCTTGATTTCACCTTAATCGTGCAGATCAACGAGGTTGCGGACCAGTACCTGGTTCAGCATGAGCTGCGAAAACGGATCTTCGCCCGCTTTCAGAAGGAGGGGATCGAGATCCCTTTTCCACAGCGAGTAGTCCACGTCCACGCGGCGTCTGTCGAGGTGCCGCCTGCCTGTTGACACAGGCATTGCCAGGATGCGAGATGTCCAGGCTTCATGACGCCCTGGCACCCAATAAGCCTCCTAAAGAGAGACCCGAGGTGGGATGAATGCTTGAGCGTGCACAGGAGCCCTTCGAGTTTTGCTGTTGCATCGAGCTCCGCCAGATGCTGGGGCTGAAAGCGGAGACCGAAAAGGAACTGGCAGGCCTGATACAACAGGTCCCGCTGGATTCGATCTACTACCACACGTGCAGCCTCTTGATTCGTCACCGGTACAGGGCGGGGACGTTTTCCAACGACTTTGCGACATGGCTGGCAGTCCAGGTGGGAGATCGAGTGCTGGGCGAGCGCCTTGCAGTGCTGGATCCCTTCAGTTTCGATACGTTGGTCGATCTGAGAGATGAGATCGTTTCCATAATTGACAGTCACCTGAAGAGCATCGTCGTGGTTCCGCGTGTGGTGTACGGGGAATCGTTCAACTTCGTCCAATCTCGAATCGTGGCGGTGCCGGCAGGGATGGTGGCTCACACCCTGGAGGAGTTTCGGCAGGCCGTCAGTGAGATAGATGACAGGACCATTTACTACCACACTCTCGAAGCCCGAGTGCGGCGCAAGCACAGGCAAAACGACTTTTCCGCCTGGTTGCGAGATCGCCTCAGCCTGCCGGCCCTGGCCGCCAGGATCGAGGCCTTGAACCCCTTCACTGGGGGTCTGGAATGGGTGAGGATACAGATGTTAGCCTCTTGCGACCAGGTGCTCATCCAAGGGCGAGACTTATGAATGCCGTGAGCCTTGACGACTACCGGGGGGTCACGTCAAAAGGGACCATGTGCTTCCTCCGATCGCTCGCGGAACGTGTCCGGGGCCGACGGTTCCTGCATGTGAATTCCACCAGTCATGGCGGGGGGGTTGCCGAGATCCTCCATCGGCTGATTCCGATCATGGTTGGCCTTGGGGTCGATGCGCGCTGGGAGGTGATGAAGGGCAACTCTGCCTTCTTCTCTGCTACGAAAGCTCTTCACAACAGCCTCCAGGGACAGAAGGCGTCGATCACCAAAGAGATACTCAGCGACTACATCGAGACGAATCAAGAAAACGCCAGAAACCTGTCGCTGGAAGGGGACGTGGTGCTCATCCACGACCCTCAGCCTGCGCCGCTCATCCAATATCGCTTACCGGAAGGGAAATGGGTCTGGCGCTGCCATATCGATCTGTCGCATCCGCAATGGCCGGCCTGGCGAGCGCTCCGAAGGTTTGTCAAGAGGTACAATGCAGCCGTCTTCTCGTTGCCGAAGTTCGCGCAACGACTCCCTCTCCCGCAGTACCTTGTGTATCCCTCAATCGACCCGCTCAGCAAGAAGAATTGCGACCTCAGCACGACCGAGGTAGACGAGATCCTGGCCCGATTAGCAATCCCGAGGGACAAGCCGATTCTTCTCCAGGTATCCCGGTTCGACCGCTTCAAGGACCCTGTCGGGGTCATCAGGGCCTACCGGCTGGTGAAGAAGCACCACGATTGCCGACTGATCCTGGCGGGTGGGGGTGCGGAGGATGATCCGGAGGGAGCAGCGGTTTTAGCCGAGGTAAGAGAAGAGGCAGGCTACGATCCGGACATCCATGTCCTCGAGTTGCCACCGGACGCGCACTTGGAGATCAACGCCTTGCAGCGGGCGGCCACGATTGTTGTACAAAAGTCGATCCGGGAAGGGTTCGGGCTGACCGTAGCAGAAGCGATGTGGAAGGGGAAACCCGTCGTGGGGGGTGCTGCCGGCGGAATCACGGTGCAGGTGATCGACGATGTGACCGGCTACACGGTGCATTCGATCGAAGGTGCGGCATTCCGTGTCAGGCACCTCCTCAACAATCCTGACCTGATCGCCAGAATGGGGGAGGCGGGGCGGGAGTATATTCGGCGTGAGTTCCTGATCACTCGCCATCTGGCCGACTACTTGACGCTACTTATGGTGCTCACGGAGTGAGGAACTCAGAAACGGCAGGCAAAGCTGACCTCAAAGTTGAGGTCGTTATGCAGCATACCTTCGATCGAATGAACTGATCGGAGGAGAGGAAGGGCACATGCGGGTTACTCTGCGGCTGGTTCTCGCAATCGTGACGGTCGTGAGCGTGATCGTACTGGCTTTCACTCTTCTGCAGGTACGTCAGGAAAAGCTGAGGCAGATGAGTGATCTTGAGCGTCGGACCTCGCTGTTGGCTGAAAGTCTGGGGGAGACGGTCGAGCCCTTGGTTGGACAAGGCCAGTCAGCGCGGCTGCAGCGGATTGTCGAGAAGTTCGGGAACCGGGAACGGCTCGCCGGAGTAGCTGTCTACGATACGAAGGGGCTCCCGCTGGCCGTCACGCACACGCTCGCTGCCCATGTCGCAACGCCTCCAAAGCACGTGATCGAGGCAATAGCCGCAGATCACCAAATAGGCGATGTGATCACCATCGGTGAGAAGCTGATGTACGTGTTCGTTCTGCCGCTTCACCCTGAGGCGCAGGTCGCCGGCGCTCTTGCGCTCTTCCATGATGCGAGCTATATCCAGCATCGTCTTCGCGAGATATGGCAATACAATTTCCTGCGACTGTTGATTCAGGCCCTCTTGATCTCATTGACGACGCTGCTCGTTGTGCGATTGACCCTCATCGGGCCCATCGTACGAGTAGCCGAGTGGATCAAGCGATTGCGCAAAGGAGAGCTGATCGATGCCTCGCTACTCTCCGGTAAAGGCCTCCTGAACCCGCTGGTAAGGGAAGTTACGCACTTGGCAAAGAGCCTGTCGGCTGCAAAGGCCGCCGCCGAAGATGCCACGCTCAGGCAAGCGGGGGAAGCGCTCTGGACTCCCAGGTCATTGAAAGACCACCTGCGGCTAAAACTCCGGGGAAGATCGATCTTCGTCATCTCCAATCGTGAGCCTTACATCCATGTCAACAATGGGAAGCAGGTGGAATGCCTCGTTCCGGCGAGTGGCTTAGTGACCGCACTGGAGCCTGTGCTGGCCGCCTGTGAAGGTACATGGATTGCCCATGGGAGCGGTGACGCCGATAGCCTGGTCGTGGATGACGCAGACAGGCTCAGGGTCCCTCCTGCAGACCCGAAATACATCCTGAAGAGAGTGTGGCTGACGAAGGCGGAAGAAAAGGGATACTACTATGGGTTTGCCAATGAGGGACTATGGCCCCTCTGCCACATTGCTCATACCCGGCCCGTCTTTCGAGCCGACGACTGGCGATACTATCGGGATGTGAACGGCAAGTTTGCGCAGGTTGCGTTGGCGGAGCTCGAAGGTGTTGAAGAGCCCTGTGTGCTTATCCAGGATTATCACTTTGCCCTCCTGCCACGGTTGATCAAGGAAAGGCGACCTGATGCTCGCGTGGGGCTCTTCTGGCATATCCCATGGCCCAATCCCGAATCGTTCGGTATCTGTCCGTGGCAGCGCGAACTGCTGCATGGGATGCTGGGTGCAGACCTGATCGGATTCCACATTCAGTTCCATTGCAACAATTTCCTGGACACGGTAGACCGGGCGCTGGAATCACGCATCGAGTGGGAGCACTTTGCCGTCAGGCGTGGCAACTCTACAACGTATGTCAAACCCTTCCCGATCAGTATCGCCTTCCCCGATGACGCGACAGCGCCGGGCGAAGGCACCGTGGAGCCACAGGGCAAGGATGCGCTGCTCATGGAATTCGGCGTTCGGACAACCTATCTTGCCGTAGGCGTCGACCGCCTCGACTATACCAAAGGACTGCTTGAACGTCTGCGAGGCATCGAGCGGTTCTTGGAGAAATACCCGAAGTTCCAGGGGGAGTTTACCTTCGTGGAGCTCGGGGCGCCGAGCCGCACCCACATCAAGCAGTATCAGGACCTGATCGCCGCCATCGAGGCCGAGTCGGATCGCATCAACTGGCGCTTCCAGAATAGCGACTGGAAACCCATTCTTCTCCTCAAACGGCACCACACCGGCCAGGCGATCCGGCGATTCTATAAGGCGGCCGATGCCTGCCTGGTCACATCGCTCCACGATGGGATGAACCTTGTTGCGAAGGAGTTCGTGGCGGCTCGGGAGGATGAACAAGGCGTCCTGATATTGAGTCGATTTACAGGGGCGTCTCGCGAGTTGCGCGATGCCCTTATCGTCAACCCCTACGACATTGAAGAGCTGGCAGACGCCGTCTATGCGGCCGTGAACATGACCAAGGAAGAGCAGACTATTCGCATGCGACGGATGCGTGACGTAGTGAAAGAGCACAACGTGTATCGATGGGCTGCCGATCTGATGACTGAGCTCGTGCAGGTTCGTGTGGAGGAGGCGCAGGTCCCAGTGGCCTGACCTGATACGCCCCGATGGAATGGCTGTGGTCCCAATGGCCGCAGGTCGCGGCGGAAATCTTGAGCAGTAGTCATACAGTGCTGTTCCTGGATTACGACGGCACATTGACGCGGATCGCTCCCACCCCGGAGCAGGCGACGCTTTCTGCTTCGACACGGTCGGTGCTCCGGGAGCTCGCGCACCGTCCTCGAATGACGGTTGCCGTGATCAGCGGCCGACGTCTCAATGAGCTGCGACGGCTGGTCAGGGTGCGAGATTTAATCTACATCGGCAATCACGGACTGGAGATGTGGCAAGATGGTCAGCAGGTTGGAGTGATCGTGCCACAGCCGTTACAGGAAGCCGTCGCCCATATTCGCTCTCAGCTCACCAGTCTTGTGGCAGAAATCCCTGGTGTGCTGATCGAGGACAAAGGCCTGTCGGTCAGCCTGCATTACCGGTTGGTGCCGACCAGGCTGGAGAGTCAGCTCAAGACGGTGGTCCTGCGCGACGTGCTTCCCCGTGTGTACTCATCAGGACTGACAGTCCTTCACGGAAAGAAGGTCATCGAACTCCGCCCCAATCTCAACTGGACAAAGGGTCATGCCGCACTGAGGTTGATGAAGCACATCCGCCGACGCTCGGTCCTGCCGGTTTATATCGGCGACGATCGAACTGACGAAGATGCATTTAGAGCACTGGCCGAGGGCATCACGATACGGGTCGGCGCCCATGAGGGATCGAAGGCCCACTATTACGTGCGGGACGTGAAGGAAGTGATTGCGCTGCTCCGATGGATAGCGCAACCTTCTCAGCGGGATAGTGACGGGCCTCATGGCCGGCGCAGCCGATGAGCATGGTATTCCTGCACATAGGCAATCAACTTTAGTCAATGTAGAGCAACACGTGAAGCGGTTTTCCATGAGAATTGGGACAAGGCTGGTTACCTCCCTGACGATTGCGGTAGCGATCGTGACGGGTCTGTATCTGTACCGACAGTTGAGTGCGGAGCGGGACGCGCTGATCGAGCAGCGTGAGCGGGAAATTCTGGTGATGGCCAGGACCTTGGAGGTGGCAGTCCGGAATGCCGTCCGCCGCGACCAGTGGGAGGACGTTCAAGAGCTCTTCGAGGAGGCGAAGGGATACGCCGGAGTCGCTCGCGTGACACTCTTTCTGGCCGACGGCACTCCTCTTGTTGGGGGGGACCAGGAAGGGATCGAGGTGACGCCTGCCAAGGCGGAGTTCCAAGAGGCTATCCAGCAGAACAAGGCGAAGCGCTTCTTCCATACGTTGAACGGGGAGCAGGCCCTCCACTACCTACGTCCCATCCGACTGGTCAAAAGAGGCCCGGCCCTTCTTGAGATT
The DNA here is from genome assembly GCF_028716865.1 of Candidatus Methylomirabilis sp. NCBI lineage: Bacteria > Methylomirabilota (SeqCode) > Methylomirabilia (SeqCode) > Methylomirabilales (SeqCode) > Methylomirabilaceae (SeqCode) > Methylomirabilis (SeqCode) > Methylomirabilis sp. (SeqCode). Next base: position 21,071 of record NZ_JAQUOY010000008.1, read on the forward strand.
GTGTATCGGACCTCGCAGATCGAGGGAGCCTACCTTCGCCGCCGAGACGAGATCGTCTTAGCCGGGATCGCCATCATGGGGGCGATTGCCATGGTGTTCTGGTACCTGACAAAACGAAACATCTCCAGGCCTATTCAAGCGCTGATTGAGGGAGCCGCCGCTATTGGGGCTGGGGAATTGGATCGACGGATACCTATTATACGTAGGGATGAATTGGGCCGATTGGCGGCTGAGTTCAATCGGATGACGGAAAACCTGAAACAGGCCAGGGAGCAGATTTTGGAGGAGACGGTCAAGAAGCTTGAACTGGAACGACAGCTTCAGCATTCCGAGAAGCTGGCGGCGGTGGGACGGCTCGCCGCAGGTCTGGCTCACGAGATCGGGACGCCTCTGAACGTCATCTCCGGGAGGGCGGAGTATCTGCTCCCGGAGCTTTCTGGAGGTGATCTCAGATCAAAGAGCCTGCAAATTATTGTCGAGCAGATCGGGCGGATCAGGCGGACCGTCGAACAGCTCCTCGGATACGCCAGAGTTCACCCGCCCCACATCGCCCCTACGCCGCTGCCGAGCATCCTCTCGAATGTCGTGGCGCTGCTGGACCACGAGCTGACCAGAGGAGGGATCCGTGTTGAGCTGAAGATTCCCGCAACCCTTCCCAGTGTCGCCGCTGATCCTGACTTGCTTCAGCAGGTCTTCGTCAATCTCCTGATAAATGCCCTTGACGCTATGCCGGATGGCGGGGATGTACAGGTGGCGGCTGAGGCTCATGAGGGCGTGATTGAGGTACGTGTAGAAGATACCGGATGCGGTATCCCTTCTGAAAGCCTCCCCCGGATCTTCGACCCATTCTTTACCACCAAGAAGGTCGGGAAGGGGACCGGTCTGGGGCTCTCCGTGGTTTACGGGATCGTGAAGGATCATGGAGGAACCATCGAGGCGAAGAGCGAGCCTGGTGTGGGAACGACCTTTCGGATCACCTTTCCGGTATACCGCCCGTAGCCCAACATCCTGGTTCCCACGGCAAGGGATCACACGCGGCTCAATGAGCCTGCAAAGGAGATAAGGCGAGGCTACTTGATGGACTTTTCAACGGCTCAGCGCAAGCTTCTTGACCTATTCAGATTCATTCTGGATTTCTGCGATATCGGTCGCGCGTTCGATCGTTGTCGGGTAGAGGACGTGATCGGGTCTGCGCATCATACCCAGGGAAGGATATACGTCGTCGCGATAGGGAAGAGCGCACCCGGCATGGCGGAGGAACTTCTCAGGAGATCGGGCATTGCCCCATTTGCCGGCGTGTTAGCCAGTCCTGTGCTCAATGGCTGGAGTCATCCTCGATTTCAGACCTTCGAAGGTGGGCACCCAATGCCGAACAAGGAGAGCATTGATGCCGCAAGGGCTACCTTATCCATGATGAATGGACTGACCGGCAATGATGCAGTGATCTTCCTGGTGTCCGGCGGGGGGTCGGCATGCTTCGAGTTGCCGATAAGTGATGCTATTACTCTCACTGACCTTGTGGAGATAAACCGTGTACTGATTTCAGGGGAGTTGACCATCGTCGAGACCAACACGGTGAGGAAGCACCTATCCAAAGTGAAGGGCGGAAGGCTCGCTATAGCTGCAGCGCCGGCACAGCAACTGACGCTGTACATCTCCGATGTACCTCGCGGTTATCCTTCCTTTGTGGCGTCAGGGCCGTCGATGCCGGATGATTCCTCCATTCAGGACATGGATACGCTCATCCAGAGACATAAGCTGACACCACTACTCCCGAACTCCATTAAGATGCTCATCCGGTGCGGTATCGTGCCCGAAACACCGAAATCTGGACATCCAGCCTTCCGGACGGCACGTTGGTGCAAGCTTCTGGACAACGATGATGCCATCACAGCGGCAGTGAGATTCGCTGAACAGTCCGGATGGAAGCCTATTGTAGTCGAGCTTTCGGACGATATCTCCGTTCGTGATGCGGCCAGGACACTAACCGAGCGGGCTGAAAATGAAGTCGATGGCGGTGATGGAAAGCCCGTTGTGATAATATCCGGCGGTGAACTGGTATCTCCGGTCCGAGGTCGTGGACGAGGGGGTCGAAATCAGGCATTCGCCTTGGAATGTGCAGAGGTCATTGCAGGCAAACGGATATCAGTTCTCAGTGCAGGGACTGATGGAATTGACGGAAACTCAGATGCAGCGGGAGCTCTCGCAGACAGTACGACTCTCGGTAGATCTCTCGCGGCTGGACTGGTTGTGGCGAAGGCCCGCGAGGCATCCGATTCCAATGGATTCTTCGACCGACTTGGAGATGCAATTGTGACAGGACCAACGGGTATCAATGTTCGTGATCTCAGGATCGTGCTGGCATGGTGAAGCCTGAACTGAGTGTGAGCACGCATGACAGGAGAATGGCTATTGCATAAGTGGAGGTTTCGTCAATGACCTCATGTGAAGTGTACAGACCGAAGATCCTGGTCGTTGATGACGATCAGGAGATGCGTCAACTTCTGGACGATGTCCTGACCCGGGAAGGATTCCATGTCGCCCAGGCAGCGAATGGATCAGAGGCCCTTGTTGCGATCCGAGGCACCGCATACAATGTGATCGTCCTCGACAAGATCATGACCGACATGAGCGGACTGGAAATCCTCCCCGAGATCAAGCGCCTCCAGCCTGGGGCTCAGGTCATCCTCATTACGGCCTTCGGCGACCGGGAGACGGGTGTGGAAGCCATAGGGAAGGGAGCGACAGCCTACCTCGCAAAGCCTTTCGGAATATCCGTTTTGGTTCAGATGGTCAAGAAGGTTCTCGAACAGAAGATCGGCGAAGCGTAACGACTGTTCAATTGGAGGGAATCGAATGGGTGATTTCCATCAGACAGGCGTGATCACGACACTCCATCGGCTTGGAAAGCCAAACCTGGAGCAGCTTGAGAAGGAACTGGAAGAAACACTGCTGTATCGGCCTATCGCCTTGGTGCTGCCGTGTCTCTACTCTGAACTGGAGGGCCAGGCGCTACCCAGGATCGTCGATGAACTGGCCCAGGTCCGGTATCTGCGAGAGATCGTCGTTGGCCTGGGACGGGCCGGCAAAGAGGAGTTCCTGAGGGCCAAGGCGTTCTTTGCGCCTCTTCCTCAGGCGCCCCTTCTGCTCTGGAACGACGGACCCAGGATCCAGGCCCTCTACCAACTACTGGAGGAACGCGGCATCTCTGCAGGTCCTGATGGCAAAGGGAGGTCGGCGTGGATGACGTTCGGCTACGTCCTGGCTCGTGGCCAAAGCGACGTCATCGCCCTCCACGACTGCGACATCCTGACCTACCATCGAGAACTGCTTGCTCGACTGTGTTATCCGGTGGCGAATCCCCGATTGGCCTTCGAGTTTGCAAAAGGCTACTACAGCCGGGTGACGGATCGGCTCCACGGGAGAGCTGTCAGACTCTTGGTGGTGCCCCTCATCCGAGCCCTCCAGCGGATCTTGGACCAGCAACCGTTTTTGACCTACCTGGATAGCTTCAGATACCCTTTAGCCGGCGAATTCTCCATGATCGCCGATCTGGCCCGGGTGAACAGGATCCCGTCGGATTGGGGGCTGGAAGTTGGGGTGCTGGCTCAGGTCTATCGGAACTGTGCCGTGGGCAGGGTCTGCCAGGTCGACCTCGCCGACACCTATGAACACAAGCATCAGGCTCTCTCCGCGACCGATCCGAGCAAGGGTCTCACACGGATGGCGATCGACATCACCAAGAGCATCCTCAGGACATTGGCTGAAGAGGGGACCGTCCTTTCCGATGGGCTCTTAAAGACCCTGCCGATCACCTATATCAGAACAGCCCGTGATATGCTGAGCCGATACCAGAATGACGCGTATATCAACGGGCTTGTGTATGACCAACATCAAGAAGGGCAAGCCGTAGAAGCCTTCGCGAAGGCAATCCAGTTGGCGATTGAGGGATTTCTGGCTGACCCACTAGGTGTCCCTTTGATTCCCAACTGGAACCGTGTCCTGGCCGCGATTCCTGACTTCTTGACCAGGCTTCGGGAGGCGGTGGATGCTGATAACGCATAGCTCAAGGCAGAGCAGGAGGTAAAGAGGAAAAAGGTTGTGATGGGCAGCGAGGCACATCTTATCATCTACACAGATCTGGATGGGACATTGCTGGACCATGAGACGTACAGTTTCGGTCTGGCCCAGGAGGCCCTGAAGGAGGTCGAGCGGAGAGGAATCCCCCTCGTCCTTTGTACGAGCAAGACGAGGGCTGAGGTAGAGCAGTACCGGCAACTCCTGAACAATCACGACCCGTTTATCGTGGAGAACGGCGGCGCCACCTTTATCCCTAAAGGTTATTTCGCCTTTGCCTATCCTTACCAGAAGGAGATCGCCGAGTACCACGTTATCGAAGCTGGAATCCCTTACCCCCAACTGGTCGCGGCGTTGAACATGGCGAGAGAGGAAAGCGGCGTCAAGGTCGTGGGCTTTTCGGATCTGAGCGCGGAAGAGGTAGCTCGACTCACGGGTCTTCTTCCGGAGGAGGCGCGCCTGGCGAAGGAGCGAGAGTACGACGAACCCTTCTTGGTTCATGGGTCAGAAGAAGAAGCGGAACGGGTGAAAGTGCTTTTGAGGAAGCAGGGTTTCCTGTGCACGCAGGGAGGGAGGTTCGACCACCTCACCGGACGCAACGACAAGGGGAGGGCGGTCTCAACGTTGACCGGACTTTTTCAGCAGGCATGGGGAAGGGTGCGTACCGTGGGAATCGGAGACAGCCAGAACGATCTTCCAATGCTTCGGACTGTGGATGTCGCCATCCTCGTCCAGCGGCCAGACGAAACACACGACCCTACGGTCAGGGTTCCTAACCTTATCCGTGTTCGGGGTATCGGGCCGCAGGGCTGGCGAACGGCCGTCCTGGACCTATTGGTTCGTCAGGACTGAAGAAGGTGGAACAGTTCCTTTATGAACCGGTTGTGGAGAGGCTGCAAGAGATCCGGAAGGCCGACATCCTGATCGGGATTCCGAGCTACAACAACGCCGGCACGATCGGGGATGTGGTCAAGACAATCGCCTCCGGACTCACCATATACTTCCCCAAAGCTCGATCCGTCATCGTCAACTCCGATGGGGGCTCTCAGGATGGGACCTCGCAGGCTGTTGAGGCCGCTCTTGAAGACCCCTCCCTCCTTCTCGTTCAGCATCCCGTGCCTCCCATCCACAAGATCATCACCCCGTACCATGGCATTCCCGGAAAGGGGAGTGCCTTTCGAACGATCTTTAAGATTGCCGAAACGCTTCAGGTGCAGGCCTGTGCGGTTGTCGACTCAGACCTTCGTTCCATCTCGCCCGAGTGGGTGGAGCGGTTGATCCGACCCGTCTACGAGGGGGGATTCGATTATGTGGCGCCGCTGTACCATCGCCATAAGTACGATGGGACCATTACCAACAGCATCGTCTACCCCCTCACTAGGGCCCTGTATGCCCAACAGATTCGACAACCTATCGGTGGCGATTTTGGCTTTTCAGGGAAGCTGGCCGCCCTGTATCTCACCAAGCAGGTATGGGGGACCGATGTGGCCCGCTTCGGGATCGATATCTGGATGACGGTCACCGCGGCGGCTGAGAAATATCGGATCTGTCAGGCGTTCCTTGGGGCCAAAGTTCACGAGCACAAGGACCCCGGGCTGCATCTCTCCGGGATGCTAGTGCAGGTGGTGGGTTCGCTCTTCAGCCTCATGGAGGAGTATCAGAGCGTATGGCAAGCCACGCAAGAGTCGAGTCCTGTTCCCATCTTCGGACCGTTACGCGAGGTGGAGGTTGAGCACGTCTCGGTGAACGTCGAACGGATGGTGAACGCCTTTAAGCAGGGAGTTCGCGATCTGCTACCCATCTGGGAGATCATTCTGGCACCCGAGACTTTGACCGAACTGCTGCTCATTGCTCCATTGGAGACGGAGGAGTTCCGATTTCCGATGGATGTCTGGGTCTCTGTGGTTTATGATTTCGCTCTCGCCTACCACCATCGGGCCCTGCACCTGGAGCATCTACTCAAGGCCCTGACCCCGCTCTACCTCGGCAGGACCGCCTCCTTTGTCCTGGAGACGCGAGAGAGCGGCCATCAGCAGGTCGAAGGGGTCATCGAGACGATGGCTGAACAGTTTGAGGCAATGAAGCCGTACCTGGTGGCGCGTTGGAGGTGAAACCATGAATGAGCTGTGGCAAGAGGCTATGCTCGATGCCGTTCAAAACACCGGTAAACGGCTGACCCTCTTTCTACCAAACATCCTGGCTATGATGACCCTCGTCGTGATCGGCCTTGTGGCAGGGTGGATCGTGAAAAGCCTCCTCCACCGGATCCTGTTGGCCGTGAAGTTCGATCCGCTCTGTGAGCGATGGGGATTGAGCCAGTCCCTGACTAAGGCGGGGGTGAGGCGATCTTGCTCCTATCTCGTCGGCCGCCTGAGCTTCTGGGCCGTCTTCCTGGTCTTTACCTTCATGGGGATCGACGCCCTGAATCTCGCGGCGGCCACTCGCCTCACTACAGGCGCCCTGGACTTCTTACCCCAACTACTGACCGCCCTTCTCCTCCTCTGGGCCGGATGGCTTTTGGCCATTTTTTTAGCTCAAGGGGCCCTTATTACGGCAGTTAATGCCCAGTGGCGGGGAGCACACCTCATCGCTACCCTGATTCGGTGGGGTGTCCTAATCTTCACGGCGGCGACGGTCCTCACCCAATTAGGAATCGCCAAGGAGATGGTGGTGGCGGCATTCTCTATCGCCTTCGGTGGCGTGGTACTGGCCTTGGCGCTCGCCTTTGGCCTGGGCGGCAGGGACCTGGCCAGAGAGCTGCTTGAACGCCGCCTTCGCAACGAGAAGGATCAGGAGGAGAAGAATGAGATCTCCCATCTCTAATGAGGTAGAGAACCGTGGACTCTAAGTCTTCTTGGAAGCGCCCTGCTTGGGCTGACATCCGTGCACTGCTTGGGTCCACAGTGAACGTCCTGCGGACGGCTCTGGCCTATCTCCTTGGCGTGAGCGAGGAGAGAAAGCCGGAGATTTATCTTCGGCTGGCTCAGACAGCATCCCTAGCGGAGTTAAACTACTGGCTACAACTTGTGTTCTCTTGTGGTATCGCCACACTCGGGCTGGTCCTCAACAGTCCGGCAGTTGTCATTGGCGCAATGCTGGTTTCGCCCATGATGGGCCCTATCATGGCGACCGGTCTTTCGCTCGTGGTAGGTGATGTGTACCTGGGTTTCAAGTCGCTAGTCAACATCTTCCTCAGCTCCTTCATGGCGGTCTGCATCTCCGCACTCTTGGTAGCGTTCCTACCGTTCACAGCGGTCACAGAAGAGATCGCCGCCAGGATTCAGCCGACAGTGCTCGATATGGCCGTCGCACTGTTGTGCGGGTTGGCTGGAGCCGTGGCCAGTTGTCTCAGCCGGACCCAAGTTGGAACTGCCGCACCTGGTGTTGCGATTGCGGTTGCGCTGATGCCGCCGCTGTGCGTGGTCGGATTCGGGGTTGGCATCGGGTTTGACTGGCCCATTGTGAAAGGCGGTGGACTGTTATTCCTCGCAAATCTGGTGGCTATTATTGTGACTTCGGCGCTCGTCTTTTTTACTGTTCGCATGGATACCGATGAGGTGCAGGAGTGCGCTTTCCAATGGGAAGAGAGTCAAGCGACGCCGGACAGCAGGTTTGCTCATCTGGTGCAGTGGGTGCCTCTCTATCGGAGAGTGAGACGCGTCGGGTCTCTCCCTGGCCGGCTCACGATCATCCTGCTCTTCCTGATCCTGATCTTCATTCCGCTGAAACAAGCCTTGACCCGTGTGACGCGGGAGGTGACCATCCGCCAAGAGGTCAATAAACGCGTGAAGGCGTTTGCGCAGCGTGGGCGTTCGGCGATTGATGCGAAGGACACGATCATCAGCGAAGGTAAGATCATCGTTCTGTTGCGAATTTCGACCGCCGAGCTATATAGGCAAGCGGATCGGGAGCGCTTCGAGCGGGAGACATCGGCTGTCCTGGGGGCGCCGGTTGAGCTGGAGTTGACGCAAAATCTGGCCAGCATCGGCGAAGGCGATACGATCTCGCGGCTGCTGAAGCCCGGCGCGTCGGTGGCTCAGAGCAAATCTAAGACACTCATGCAGCTTACGCTGGACCTGAGCCATCGCCTCCATCAGATGACAACCGTGCTGCCCTTCCCGCCCGAATCGGTTCTCGCGGAGATGCGAACGGTCGTTTCTGACCGCACGGGGCGTCTAGGCATGGAGGTAATCTATTTGGGGGAGCGGGATCTTGCTCCGGACACGCAGGCAGTTATTAACCAAGTGATCGGACGCGAGGCAGCCATCGCCGATCTCGATGTCTCCTATCGGCGCATTGCCGGAGGAGTGCGGTTTCGCATACCGTTTGGATTCGGGTCGGCCACTCCAGGGAGGAGGGCCACGGAAGCTATTGATCGTGCTGGTCGTGTGCTGGCCAAGTACCCCTCGCTCGCCGCGCATCTCGCCGGGAACGCCGAGTCGGACGAGTCGCAGCGAAACGGGAAACTGGCCGAACAACGCGCGATAGCGGTCCGCCTATCGCTCCTGGAGCGTTGGCACATCGACCCCAAACGCATCATCGTGGAGACAGGGAAGGAACCTCGGAGGGCTGTGACCATAGCTCTTTCTCAGTCTTTAAGCTCTTAATCTGCAATGAGTGAAGGGAGATCAGTACTGTCCACCCCTAAGCGAGGGGACTTAGAGATGCGGAAGGCCGCTTCGACGGCGTTGGCTTTTTTTATTGTCATCGGGTTCGGGTGTACCCAGGAAAGGTCTCTGACAGAGAGAAAAACTGAGCCCCGAATCGTGTTCGCCCATTTCAAGGTGCCCTCTCCTGAAACCCTTTCGGGGTTGATCGAGGCGTTTGAGCGGCAGAACCCTGGGGTCAAGGTCATCGAGGAGATCCTCCCTGCCTCTACGGACCAGCAGCATCAGTTCTACGTGACAGCTCTCGAAGGCCGGTCCGCGGCCTTTGACGTATTCGCGCTGGACGTCATCTGGGTGCAGGAGTTCGCCAGAGCAGGGTGGCTCCTGGATCTGAGCCCGAGATTGGGGGGTGAGAGGTTAGCAGAGTTTCTGCCAGGCCCTGTTGAGGCTGCGACCTACAACGATCGCATCCATGCGGTCCCTTGGTTCGCGAACGCGGGCATCCTGTATTTTCGAAAGGACCTGCTGTCGAAGTACGGATTTGCGCCTCCACGGACCTTTAAAGAGCTGTCCCACCAAGCGGTGACCATCTTGGCAGGGGAACAAGATCCGGATCTCAAGGGTTTCGTCTGGCAGGGGAAGCAGTATGAGGGGTTGATCTGTGTCGCCCTGGAGTTCATCCACGGAAATGGGGGTAGTGTTCTGGAGGGGCACCACTCGGCCCTTCGGGATAAGCAGGCTGTTGAGGCTCTCCAGTTGATGCATGACCTCATCGCTATCAACAAGGTGTCTCCCCCCCTTGTGACATCGGCGGATGAGGAGGCCACCCGTCACCTCTTCGGAGCCGGCCGGGCGATTTTCATGCGGAACTGGCCCTATGCCCTGGCACTGTATGAGCAGGAAGGCTCGAAGGTACGGGGCAAGGTCGGCATTGCCCCGCTCCCTTCCTTTGAGGGGTATCAAAGCGCTCCGACACTGGGGGGCTGGTTGCTCGGGGTCAACCGTTTCTCAACACGTCCGGACCTGGCCCGGAAACTCGTCGAGTTCCTGACCAGTCAGGCCGCTCAGAAGGCTCTGGCCATAAAGCTCGGGTTTCCACCGGCGCGCGATGCCCTCTATCACGATGCAGAGCTCAAAATGGCGAACCCCTTTATCTCGCCTCTGTACGAGGCGATGCGCCGGGCCCGTCCAAGGCCCATCACTCCCTTCTACCTCATGATCTCTCAAGTCCTCCAACCGGAGCTGAGCGCGGCCATCATGGGGGTGAAACCGCCTGAGCGGGCCCTGGAGGACGCCTCCCGACTCATCGAGCACATCTTGAAGCTGGAGGTGCAATGAGAAAGGACGAGATCAGGCCGGCCTTGCTTATGATTCTGCCGGCCTGCCTGTTCATCGGGGCTCTGGCCATCTTCCCGATCCTTCACGCCTTCAGGATCAGTCTCGATCGGAGGATGCCTGTATTTGGTATCTCGTACTTCGTGGGTCTCGACAACTACCGCTTCCTCCTCCAAGACCCTCGCTTTTGGCAAAGCTTCTTGAATACCGCATACTTCTCCCTGCTCTCCGTCTCCCTGGAGCTGGCTCTCGGCCTTCTCCTGGCCATACTCCTTCACGGGTCTTTTCGAGGACGGGGCCTCTTTAGGGCTGTCGTGCTCATCCCATGGGCTATCCCCACCGTGGTCTCGGCCAGGATGTGGGAATGGATCTTAAACCCCGACTTCGGCTTGCTGAATTACCTTCTGCAGCAGATAGGCCTGCTGTCCTCCCCGCTCAATTGGCTTGGGGATCGCGTCCTGGCCATGCATGCGCTCATCCTGGCCGACGTCTGGAAGACCAGCCCCTTCGTAGCCCTCATCCTGTTGACCGGCCTCCAGATGATCCCTGAGGAGTTGTATGAGGCGGCGAGAGTTGACGGCGCAGGCAGGTGGCAGATCTTCCGGCGGATTACCTTTCCTCTTCTGTTGCCCTTTATCCTCATCGCCCTTCTCTTCAGAACGCTCGATGCCTTCCGGATCTTCGATCTGGTCTATGTGCTGACAGGAGGCGGACCGGCCAACACCACCGAGACGTTAAGCCTCTACGCCTATAAGCTCCTTTTCCAAACCCTTCAGTTCGGCTACGGCTCTGCGGTGGCCGTAGCGACCTTTCTCACCGTCCTGCTCATCAGCGCTGCGTACATCTCCCTCTTGAGAAGGCAGCATCATGGATAGCCGGACAAGGCGGGTCGCAAGACGGTCGATCTTTTGGGCGCTCTTAACAGGGATGGCTACCTTCTGTCTCTTGCCCTTCCTGTGGCAACTGCTCACATCGCTCAAGCCCACTTCCGAGATCAGTACGCTGCCGCCGCTCTTACCGACAAGGCCGGTCTTCGACCATTACCTCGCGGTCTTTCAAGACCGTCCATTCGGTCGATTTATCCTGAACAGCGTGATTGTCGCCTCCCTGACCACCGTGTCCTGCCTCTCCATCGGCTCCCTTGCAGCATTCGCCATTGCCAAGCTTCAGTTCCGAGGCAGGAACCTCCTGCTCTTCCTGGCCCTCTCCATCTCCATGTTCCCTCCCATTGCCGCGGTGAGTCCGCTCTATCTGATCATCCGAATCCTGGGATGGCGGGATACCTACGCCGGGCTTGTTGTCCCCTATACCACCTTTGCCCTCCCCCTGGCCATCTGGATCCTATGGAGCGTCTTCAGGGAGATCCCGGACGAGTTGTACCTGGCGGCTCTGGTAGACGGCTGTACACCGTTTCAGGTCTTCGTTCGGATCTTCCTCCCCCTCGCCGCGCCGGGGATCGGGGCCGCCGCCATACTAGTCTTTATCTTTGCCTGGAATGAATTCCTCTATGCGCTGACCTTCACCTCAAGTGAGGCGATGCGGACGATCCCTGTGGCCATCGCCCTCTTTCCGGGTCTCCACGAGGTTCCCTGGGGAGAGATGGCGGCCGCCACGATCGTCGTCACCACGCCGTTGGTCCTCCTCGTCCTCTTCTTCCAACGCCGTATCGTCTCCGGTCTCACGGCCGGTTCAGTGAAGGGGTAGAGTTGAGAAACAGACTCACAGTATCGGGTGAGTAAGGTATGGCAACGGTTGAAATTAAAGGGATCACTAAACAGTTCGGAACCATTCGGGCTGTGGACGGCGTGGACCTGCTCGTCAATGACGGGGAATTCTTCGTCCTCCTGGGGCCATCGGGGTGCGGAAAGTCCACTCTTCTTCGGATCGTCGCCGGCATAGAGCAACCCACGTGTGGAGAGGTGCGGATAGGAGGACGGGTGGTGAACGATCTTCCGCCGCAGGCAAGGCAGGTGGCCATGGTCTTCCAGAGCTATGCCCTTTACCCCCATATGACGGTCTTCAAAAACATCGCCTTTCCCCTCGAGGTCCAGGGAATTGGGCGGGAGGCTATCGGGCAGAAAGCGAAGAAGGCAGCCGCGATGTTCGGGATCGAGCACCTGCTCGATCGGAAGCCCCGCGAACTGTCAGGGGGCGAGCGGCAACGGGTAGCCCTGGCCAGGGCATTAGTTCGAGAGCCGGCGGTGTTCCTTCTCGATGAGCCCCTCTCCAACCTTGACGCAAAACTTCGAACCGCAGCCCGAGAGGAGCTCTTGCAGTTGCAACGGCGGATCGGGACCACTACCCTCTATGTTACCCATGACCAGATGGAAGCCATGGGGCTTGCAGACCGGATTGCGGTGATGCATGCAGGGAGGGTCAGGCAGCTTGGAACGCCTCAGGAGATCTACGATGAGCCGGCTGATACCTTTGTGGCCGGCTTCCTGGGATCACCTCCCATGAACCTGGTTGCGCATGGGGATACTATCATCGGCCTCCGCCCCGAGCACCTGCTTCCGAAGGGGGTCTATAGAGGAGAAGGCAAGCCGGTGTCCTTTCAGCTCAACGTCACGCGAGTGGAGTATCTGGGGGCAGATCGAATCATCTATGGCTGCTTAGAGGAGAAGTTTGGGAATGCCCATGTACTGGTCAGGCTTCCCTCGGATATTACGATTTCCTGCCTACAAGGCCGAAGGTACGAATTCGCCATCGAGGAGAGCGCGATCAAGTTTTTCGATCGAGCGACTGAGTTCAGAATCGGGCCAAGGCCTCTCTAGGAGTGCTTCATGTCCGGCGGTATGCCGATACCGGGTAACAACCCCAAGATCAGCGGAGGCGGTTTGTACATTTTCCTTAAACAGGAGGCGACAAATGAAGCTCACGGTTCTCATGGCAATCATGATTCCAGTATTCACCTTTGCTCTCCAGAACGCTGCCGCAACGCCGCCGGCTCAAGACGACGTGGAGATGGTGGCCGTCCCGGCAGGCGAGTTCATCATGGGCTCCGATGATCCAGAGGCCGATGACAATGAGAAACCGGCCACGAAGGTTTACGTCAGACCCTTTTCGATTGACAAGTTCGAGGCGACGAACGCTCGCTACCTCCGGTGCATCGAGGCGGGAGCCTGCACCCGTCCTATCCCGCTGGGATATGACGCGACCACCAGGGCCAACCTGCCGGTGACGGTCGTGAGTTGGCAGCAGGCGGTGGCGTACTGCCGATGGGTCGGCAAGCGCCTGCCGACTGAAGCGGAGTGGGAAAGGGCTGCTCGCGGCACTGATGGCCGACGTTATCCATGGGGTAATACCTTCGAGGCTGAACGGGCCAACGTCGGATACTCGGTCGGGTCCGCCACCCCTGTGGGGAGCTACCCAAAAGGGGCCTCCCCTTACGGGGTGATGGACATGGCCGGCAATGTCTGGGAGTGGACGTCGTCGCTGTACAAGCCCTACCCCTACGATCCACACGACGGTCGAGAGGATCCAAACGCCAGAGGTAGTCGAGTCGAGCGCGGCGGGGGGTGGTACACTCCCGAGTGGCATGCGCGGACGACCCGGCGGACCGCTGCCGGCCATGTCTATCGCCGCTTCAGCGACCTTGGGTTCCGCTGCGCCAAGTAACGCGGTCTACTGGAGCTCATCATGCCATCTCGGATGATTGATCAGTTGCCGGATGACTGTGACTCAGCGACCTCTATGGGTACCTTGCAAGCTTTTCCGAGCCGATGGCATACCTATATGGGCTCCAGCGTTACGGGTGGGTAGTCCATTTTCGCACGGTCGCTATGGAGGGACCGTCTGCCCGTCGATACCGCTACGATAGGGAAGGCCGACATTGAGGTGAATATCTTGAGGCAGCGTATCTTCGCGCGAATGAATTGATCGGTACGAGAGGATAGGCACATCCGAGGACACGAATTCGCCATCGAGGAACACGCGATGAGGTTTTCGACCGAGCGACTACGCTGAGGATCGGCATAAGACCCCTCTAGCAGGGCTGTGTGTGCGGCAGGATGTTTCTACCAGGCAATAACCTTACTGCGATCCGATGTGCGAGTGAGCGTACTGGGGATTTTCACTGGTCATCGCACTAATGTCTATGGTATAAGATCGGCGATGAATATGTCCTAAGAGGTCCGGAGATGCGAGTGTCAATTTCCGGAGGATACTGGGTGGTCGGGCCGCCATCCGCGAGAAGCGGAGGCGGTTTTTTATTTTGTTCGGTTGCGATCGTAAATCCGGTTGATCATGAGGTACCTGGCGGTTACGATGAACAGGCTGCGGAACCGGCATCTTGTCGGAGAGGCGCTTACAGAACCGGTGTAAATCTCAATCGTCGCTTGGCTGGCCGGCGCAAAGGGAGGCTCGAAATGATCGGCAAGCTGACGAAGATCGCTAAGAGAGTCGCTGTCCTCACGTTCGCTGCGAGTCTGATTCTCGTGTCATGCCGTAGTACTCCGGAGCTGCCTACCGGACAGGCCCTCTATCTTCGGCATTGCGCCTCGTGCCACGGCGAGTCCGGAGACGGCAACGGTCCGTTGGCAGCATCCTTACGACGACCCCCATCCGACCTTCGAGTAATTACGAAGCGCCACGGCGGGCGATTTGATGAAGCCTATGTGATGCAAATCATCGACGGCAGGCGCACAGTGGCCGAGCATGGGACCAGGGAGATGCCTGTCTGGGGGGCGGTGTTCGAGGGCGAGCATCGACCTGAAGGCTACCCGGCCTACACCTCGCTTTTGCACTCACGAGCCCTCACCGACTACCTGGGTTCGATTCAGCAGGAGTAGGCAGTATGTTGCAACAACCTCAACAGTATTCCAACGACCTGGCTCGCTTGCCCACGAAACCTGTCGATCGTATCATCGAGCCGCTCGCGCGCTTTTTGCGTGTCGAAGCAGCGAGCGGGGTTCTCCTGCTTTTCGTGACATGTATTGCGCTTGCCCTCGCCAACTCGCCTTTCGCAAATGCCTTTCTGAGCCTGTGGCAGACCCCATTCGGGTTCACGCTTGGTCCTTTTGAAATGAACTACTCCTTAAGGTATTGGATCAACGAGGGTCTGATGACGATTTTCTTTTTCGTGGTTGGCTTAGAGGTCAAACGCGAATTAGTGCTTGGGGAGCTGAGAGACCTTCGAACGGCCTCGCTCCCCATCATCGCAGCAGTGGGCGGCATGGTCATACCGGCTAGTCTCTACCTCGCGGGCCAACTCGGACAGCCAGGCGAGCGCGGCTGGGGTATTCCGATGGCGACCGACATCGCGTTTGTCGTCGGCTGTTTGGCGGTCCTGGGGACACGTGTCCCGCCGGGCTTGCGTATTGTCCTCCTGTCGCTGGCGATCGCTGACGATATCGGCGCCATTCTCGTCATTGCTATCGGCTATACAAGCCACCTCAATCTTACTGCGCTTCTCTTGGGCTTACTGGGTCTTGGTGTCGTGAGAGGGCTGACCCGCCTTGGGGTACGTAGCGTCCCGATCTATTGCACCGTTGGAGTGCTGATCTGGTTGATGTTTCATACATCCGGGGTCCATGCCACGATCGCCGGCGTGATCTTGGGTCTGCTTGCACCAGCCCATGGTTGGATCAGTGCGGGCCGCCTGGATGCGATCGTTCAGCAGTTTGCTACGTATATACAAGGGGAGCGCTGGAACAATGAGGGGAAGGACCGAGGGGCGTTGCGTGCCATCGAGGTGGCGGCACGAGAAACCTTGTCTCCCCTGGAACGGCTTGAGACCGCGCTGCACCCGTGGGTGAGTTTTGTAATCATGCCCCTCTTTGCGTTGGCAAATGCTGGGATATCGATCAACGTCATGGACTTTCGTGAACCCGTTGCAGTGGCAGTCATGGTCGGTTTAGGAGTCGGCAAGCCTGTAGGCATTGTGAGCTTCAGTTGGCTGGCGGTGCGTTTGGGTATTGCCAAGCTGCCAGAGGGTGTGAACTGGAGCATACTTACAGCAGGCGGCATACTGGCAGGTATTGGCTTCACGATGGCGCTGTTCATTGCAGGCTTGGCGTTGGAGGGTATGCTGCTCAACGCCGCCAAGGTAGGAATTCTGTCCGGCTCGGCATTGTGCGCGGTGATAGGGAGCCTACTCCTGTTGTGGCTGCTTCCAAAACCTGTCTCCTCGGTGAGACGCACCGTCACCGAGACTTCGGGACTATGACCTACGTGGTGTCTGACAAGTCGGGGAATCGGCGCGTTGAGCTCCCCGTGAGTGGCCTGACCTGCGATAAGTGCGTCCAGACGGTTGAGCGCGCCCTCCGCGCAGTGCCAGGGGTCGCCACGGCAATCGTCAATCTCGTGAGCAGCCGTGCTGTCGTGGAATACGACCCAGGGCAGACGGGTCTCCCCGCACTGCACGAGGCTATCAAGGCTGCGGGGTACCGTGTCGACGCGGCCAAGACGCGTTTCGCCATACGGGGGATTACCTGCGCCTCCTGCGTCACGAAGATCGAACAGGCGCTGCTCGCCACTCCCGGTGTATTGAAAGCGAGCGTGAACCTGGGGACAGAGGAGGCGGAGGTGGTGTACCTGCCGAGTGTGGCCGACCTGGCGGCGGTTAAGGGGGCAGTCGGGTCGGCCGGGTACGAGGTTGTCGAGGCGCCGCCGCTGGCGAGTCCGGAAGCGACGGACCGAGAGGCCAAGGCTCGCGAGCAGGAGTATCGGAGCCTCATGCGAAAATGGTGGTTCGGGGCGGCGGTCGGGACATTCACGATGACCATGAGCTACCCGTGGCTTTTCCCGATCCTCGACACGTGGTTCCCGCGCGACAGCCCCCAGCTCTGGTATATCTGGGCCGGAATGGGGGTCGCGGCGCTGGCGGTGATGCTGTACAGCGGAGGCCACTTCTACACCGGCGCCTGGCGGGCACTCAAGCATCGGGCCGCGAACATGCACACACTGATCGCCCTCGGTACCGGGGTCGCTTGGGTCTACTCCACGATCGCGCTCCTCTTCCCACAACTCTTCCCCTCTGCCGCCTTTGCCGACGTCTACTACGACGTGACGGTGGTCGTGATTGCCCTTGTGGACTTGGGGCTGGCCATGGAGTTGAAGGCGAAAGGCCGGACGTCAGAAGCCATCAAGAAGCTGATCGGCTTGCAGGCGAGGACCGCGCGCGTGGTGAGAGACGGGCAGGAAGTGGACATCCCGGTTGAGGAGGTACTGGTCGGGGACCTCGTGGTCGTTCGCCCCGGAGAGAAGATCCCCGTAGACGGGGAGATCACCGAGGGCTCCTCGGCAGTCGATGAGTCCATGGTTACCGGGGAGTCGCTCCCGGTCGAGAAGAAAGCTGGCGATGAGGTGATCGGGGCCACGATCAACAAGACCGGAGCTTTTAAGTTTAGGGCTACGAAAGTCGGGAAGGATACTGCGCTCGCCAACATCATCCGGATGGTGCAGGACGCTCAGGGCTCGAAGGTTCCGGTCCAGCGGATCGTGGACGTCGTTTCGGGCTACTTCACGCCCTCCGTGGCGATCCTCGCCATCCTGGGGTTCATGATCTGGTACACGTTCGGGCCGCCGCCAGCGGTGATCTACGCGCTTATCGTGGCGGTGACCACGCTGATCATCGCCTGCCCATGCGCCCTTGGCATGGCGACGCCGATGTCGCTGACGACCGGCGTCGGCCTCGGAGCGCTCAACGGAATCCTGATCCGGGGCGGCGAGTCCCTCCAGACCGCGCAGAACCTCCAGACGATCATCCTGGACAAGACCGGCACCATCACGCACGGCAAGCCCATATTGACCAACGTCGTGGTGGCTGGATCTTTCAGGGAGGAGGAATTGCTGCGCCTGGCCGGTGGCGTCGAGAAGTCGTCAGAGCACCCCCTGGCCGCCGCCATCGTCGAGGGCGCCAAGGGGCGCGGCCTCGCGCTCCCCGACGCGGATACCTTCAACGCGATCCCCGGTCACGGGATCGAGGCCGGCATCGAGGGGCGCACACTGCTCCTGGGGAATCTCAAACTGATGCGGGATCGCCAGGTGGCTCTGGATAGGCTGGAACAAACGGCCATCACGCTCGCCGACGACGGGAAGACGCCAATGTACGTGGCCATCGACGGGAGGGCGGCCGGCGTCATTGCCGTGGCCGACACCGTGAAGGACGACTCCAAGGTGGCGATTCAAACCCTTAAAGCGATGGGACTCGAGGTGGTCATGATCACCGGCGATAACGAGCGAACGGCCCAGGCCATCGGTCGGCTGGTCGGCATCGACCGTGTCCTGGCCGAAGTGCTGCCGCAGGATAAGGCCTTCAATGTTCAAAAGCTGCAACTCGAAGGGAAGAAAGTCGCAATGGTCGGTGATGGGATCAACGACGCCCCCGCCCTCGCCCAGGCGGACGTGGGCTTTGCCATCGGGACGGGCACCGACGTGGCTATTGCCGCATCGGACATCACGCTGATCAAGGGAAGCCTCCGAGGCGTCGTCCTGGCTATCCAGATCAGCCGGGCGACCATGCGCAACGTCTACCAGAACCTTGCCGGAGCCTTCTTGTATAATGTCCTCGGTCTGCCGATCGCCCTGGGTATTCTCTACCCCTTCTTCGGGATCCTGCTTTCCCCGATGCTGGCGGCCATCGCCATGTCGTTCAGCTCCGTCACCGTCGTCACCAATGCCAACCGGCTGAAGCGGTGGAAGCCGGCCGCCGCGTGAAGGAGGCTCTCTGATGTCCTGGGACAAGATCGTCGTGGATGTCGTCGGGCTCGGGCTGATCGGGTTTATCGTATGGTTTTTCTGGCTCGTCAAAGCCAAGGGAGTAAAGGCCGCCCTGACCAGCGGCGGCTATCAGGAACAACTCGTACTCGTGAAGGGTGGCTACACGCCCGACGTCATTGTTGTAGAGCGCGGGAAACCGGTCCGGCTCAAGTTCGTGCGTCAGGAGTCGGCATCCTGCTCGGAAATGGTGTTGATTCCCGCGTTCGACAAGAACGTCAGGCTTCCAGAGGGTGAGACCGTCCCGATCGAGCTTCTGCCCAAGGAGCCGGGCGAGTACGAGTTCGCCTGTCAGATGGGGATGTTTCGCGGCAAGCTAATCGTGGAGTGAGCGCGTTGAACGCGGGAGGGATGCAATGAACCGGGTCTCGATTGGTCAGCACTGCTATGCGCAATCCACGTACCTGGACGCGTAGCAGGAGATCGTGACGGACGTCGGCTGGCGCGGGATGGTCTCACGCTGGTGAAATCACTCCTGTGAACAGCGTTAGGACGGGACGACTACGTTGCCCGGTTTACTCAATGGTTGGCTTACCGGGCGCCAAGGCTCTCAACATAAAGGAGAAGGTATGCGCACGATACTGACTGTCATTCTTGGCATCAGTGTCTTACTGGGCTGCTTTGCGAATACATGGGCGGAGAACGCCTCCCAGGTGAAGACACTGGAACGCGTCACTCAGAGGCTTGTCGCCCCGCCGTTCCTGCCCGCCCATGAGCAAGTGGCGCAGGGGCCGCCAAAGGTCGTGCAAGTGCGCATGGTAATCGAGGAGAAGCGCATGACAATCAGCCCGGATGGCGCCACGATCTGGGCCATGACCTTCAACGGGAGCGTCCCAGGGCCGATCGTCGTGGTTCATCAAGACGACTATGTGGAACTGACACTGGTCAACCCGACAACGAACACATTGCGGCACAATATCGATTTTCACGCAGCCACCGGAGCCTTGGGTGGTGGAGAGCTGACCCATGTCGCCCCGGGGCAGGAGGTTGTCCTCCGATTCAAAGCGATCAAAGCGGGGGTCTTTGTCTATCACTGCGCCCCTGGCGGACCCATGATCCCATGGCACGTCGTGTCGGGGATGAACGGAGCCATCATGGTTCTCCCGCGAGACGGCCTGCGAGATGCCGAAGGGAAGCCGGTCCGATACGACAAAGCCTACTATATAGGTGAGCAAGACTTTTACATCCCCAAGGACGCGAACGGAAAGTACAAGGCGTACCCGACGCCCATCGCCGGCCTGGAGGATATGCTCGAGGTCATGAGGACCCTGACGCCCACCCATGTGGTGTTTAACGGAGCCGTGGGCGCCCTCACAGGCGAGCATGCCCTAACGGCTAAGGTCGGGGAGAGGGTGTTGTTCATCCACGCTCAAGCCAATAGAGACTCTCGCCCCCATCTGATCGGCGGGCACGCTGACCTGATGTGGAGCGGCGGCTCTTTCAAGGACAGGCCGGCGACGAATCTGGAGACATGGTTCGTGGCAGGCGGCTCTGCGGTAGCCGCGCTGTATCAGTTTCGACAGCCCGGTCTGTATGTTTATCTCAATCATAACCTGATCGAAGCGATGTTGCTGGGCGCAGCCGCCCATATCAAAGTAGAAGGGGTATGGAATAACGATCTTATGGAACAGATCCACAAGCCTGGTTCGATCAAGTAGCAGAAAACCCTTCACTGTCTACAGCGTTTGCATCTACGTCGGGCCCGATTTCGGCAGCGGGCGACGTAAGGCGCTGGGCCGGCACGTGTCAGCGATGACGTGAGTGTTCGATGAGGAGCACGCGGCCAAGGCGGTCAGCTGAAACGTTGCGGGTGTGGACGCCCTGCGGACGCGCCGGAATAGTTATAATGGCACCCCGAGGGAAGGCGTCGACCGGTTGGCGCTTCAACGGTGAGGCATCCGGGAAGATGAGGATCACGCGTAGGCTCCCCGCAGGCATTCGGGAATGATCGTCCTTACGGTGAACTGCGGCAGTTCGTCCGTGAAGTGTCGAGTGTTCGACGCGACGAACCACCAACAACCGGCAGCCGTACGAGTGTTGGCGGAGGGCTCGGTCGGAGGCGTTCCGGAGGATCCCGTGATGGTGCTGCGCACCGAGGCGGGTGACCTGCGGAAGGCGATCGCCGTGGACGACGACGCGGGCGGTGTCCGACATCTTCTCCGAGAGTTGACGGGCGTCTTTGGCCTTTCGCGGATCGAGGCGGACGGCCAGAACACCGAAGGCTCGTGGCGTTCGCATCAGGTACCGCTCGGCGACATGGCCGACAACCCCGAACACCTCCGGCTCCTAGAGAAGTGGCTGAAGCGCTACCGGCCGGAGAAGCTCTTCGACGGGAACGGGGCACTGAGGCCCGAGTTGGCAACCCTCGCGCCAACGGGCGCACGCCGCATGGGCGCTAATCCCCACGCCAACGACGGCCTGCTGCTCAAGGGTCTGACGCTGCCCGACTTCCATGACTATGCTGTGGAGGTGACCAAGCCGGGTGTGCTGGTTGCCGAGGCGACACGCGTCCTCGGGGGCTTCCTACGCGACGTTATGAAACTCAACATGGACGCCCGAAACTTCCGGGTATTCGGTCCCGACGAGACCGCATCAAATCGCCTCGGCGACCTCTTCGAGGCAACTGATCGGACCTGGATGGCCGAGACGCTGCCAGAGGACGACCACCTCGCGCCGGACGGCCGCGTGATGGAGATCCTGAGCGAGCATACCTGCCAGGGGTGGCTAAGGGGTACCTGCTCACCGGTCGCCACGGCCTCTTCTCCTGCTACGAGGCGTTCATCCACATCGTGGACTCGATGTTCAACCAACACGTCAAATGGTTGAAGGTGTGCAATGAGATTCCTTGGCGGCGAGGATCGCCTGGGCCGTCAGCTTCTTGCTGGTGTCGTCGTAGATGTCGAAGTGGCGCTGATCGGCCCGCCAGCCGTCGATGACGGCCTTCTGGGGATCGATGTTCTTCTTGAACTTGTAACGGGCGAAGAGGTTCTCGACGTTGAAGGTGCCGATTCGGATGGTGGCCATAAGAACCTCCTTTATTGGAAGGGATGGCTTTGCGGCTGCTTTTTCGTTGGTGCAAATTTAGACCTGACGTTGCGAAACGTCAAGAGGGATGCTTCTTCAGCTATGGATCGGCCGAGAGCGTCCGTTCTGGGGGAGCTGTAACGGCTGTTCTCAGAGACGATGAAAGTCGGATGCCCCAACCACCTCGCAGTCGATGCCGCCAAAGGTGATGGTGGCCCGTAAGAGCGGGTGATAGGACCGGGGCTCCGGCCATGATATGCTTGCGTGTCTGATAGACCCGCTCATCTTCCCCCTGACCCTCAAGTTCACGAACGCGGGGAAGGAGGCCAGATCCCCTGATCCTTACCTCAACGGATGCGCGATTCGATAGGCCTACTTTTTCACAAGAGCCTGGACTTTCAGGGGGTTTTTCGATAAGTTCCCGGGTAGTGTTCGGTCATGAGAGGGAGCAGGGCGAGATAGTGGAGACCTCTGAGGCGATTAGGATCATTGAGGCGCTGGCCAATGGTGCAGACCCTGTTACCGGCGAACTGCTACCGGAATCGAGCCCCTATAATAACCCACAGGTCATCAGGGCGCTGTTTCAGGCCCTCCAAGCTCTGGAACACCTTAATGAGAGAGGAAGGCGCCAGCGCACCCTCCCCCCTTATGCCGGAAAACCCTGGACCGAGGAGGAGGATCGCCTGCTCGCGGAAGCATTCGACGGCAGTGCCTCGTTGAAGGATCTCGCTCTGAAGCACGGTCGTACTGAAGGCGCCATAGCTGCCCGACTTACTAAGCTTGGCAAAGTATCGGAACGCGCAGAGGCGTATGATCGCGCCGGAAACCCAGGCCAGGGAACATAGCTTCAGCAGGAGCGCTACCGATTCTGCTTAAACTCCAGTCCACTTGTACCGACACGTGTTTTTGCGCAGTTGAATGCGGCAGGCAGGCGGCAAAGGGGCACTTGGCTGAGTGACGTGGCTACAACACCTTGAACCTGGCAGCAATCCTCTCAGTGGCGGGGACATGAGTTGCGGAATGCGTCGACCAACGGCCTCTGGAGTACTGTGAAGAGACAGAATCAAGAAGGTAGGATTGAGGTAGGCAACTTGGATAAAGACTTCGCCCCTGGTGACGTGGTCGCGGGGCTGGACGCGTCCGAACTCGTCGAGATTCAGCGGGTCGCCCCCTTCGGCGGTAAGACGCTCCTTGAGGGAGTCGGGCTTCAGTCCCGCCGACTGGTGAAGCGCCCCTTGGCCACGGAAGAGCTTGCAGCACTCGTCAAGGTACGCGGCGGGCAGCACACGTTCAACGGCGATGCCAGCCTCTTCCTTCTCTGCGCCGAGGCAGAACGTATCCGCATCGCTCACCAGTTTGATCCGCTCTTCGCCGTCAACTCCAGCATCGTTGACCCACTCCCGCATCAAGTGGAGGCGGTCTATCGGTACCTCCTCCCCTTGCCGAGAATCCGTTTCCTGTTGGCCGACGACACAGGAGCGGGTAAGACGATCATGACTGGGCTCTTGATCAAGGAGCTGCTATTCCGGGGAGTGCTTCAGAAGGTCCTGATCATTGTTCCAGGCGGCCTGACGAAGCAGTGGAAGGAAGAGGAGCTCCAAGAGAAGTTCGGGCTTTACGCACGGCTCGTCAACCGCGCGTCCTTCGAAGCAGAACCGGGCCAGTTCTCCCGGTATGAAGACGGCATCTTCGTCACGTCCATCGATTTCCTGGCCCGTAATGAAGGCTGTCTCAAGGCCGCCGCTGAAACCCAGTGGGATCTCGTGGTGGTCGACGAGGCCCATAAGCTCTCGGCCTACGAGTACGGCACGAAGTTGGAAGAGAGCGAGCGGTACAAGGCGGTGAAGGCGCTCACTCGCAAAACTGACCACCTCCTGTTCCTTACGGCGACTCCGCACCGCGGAAGAAAGGACACGTTCCGCCGGCTACTCCTGCTTCTCGATGAGGACCTCTTCCAGAAGGACGAGCATGTTGCCGACCGGGTACGCGAGCAGGCGGCACCCTACGGCGCATCCAGCGAAGAAAACCTCGACACCGAGCGCCCGATCAGCAAGGCGCGGAATCGATTCTTCCTTCGTCGCCTGAAAGAGGAGATGGTTGATTGGGACAACCAAGCGCTCTTCAAGAATCGCCATACGAAGACGACCGGCTATGATCTGACACCGGAGGAAAAGATCCTCTATAACGAGGTGACAAGCTACGTTCGCTCAAAGCGCAAGGAGGCCAAGGCGAAGAAGAACCGGAACGTCGAGTTGACCCTCATGGTCATGCAGCGCCGCCTGGCCAGCAGCCTCTACGCCATCACGCGGACCCTTGATAACCGACTCCGGGCTCTGAATGAGGTCCTCTCCATACTCAGAGATCCCAGCCGTTCAGAGGCGGAGAAAAAGCGACTGTTCCGGGAGACTCCAGACCCAAGCGATCCGCGGGATATCACAGAATACGAGGACCTGACCGAGGAGGAACGCGAGCGGGTCGACCGGCGGATCTTCCGCCAGGTCCTAACGGATGATCCGAACAAGGTCGAGGAAGAACGCGACGAAGTCGAACGGCTCTTCCGGCTGGCCGACAGCCTAAAGCACCACAAGGAGGCGAAGTTTGTCGAGCTTCTCACCGTCTTGGATTCCTCCGATGTGATCCGAGCAGAGGATGAAAAGCTCCTGATCTTTACCGAACACCGCGACACGCTCAACAGCCTTGCCAAGCGCCTCGAGGGAAAGGGGTACACCGTCGCTACGATCCATGGCGGCATGGACGTGGATACGCGCAAACAGGCCCAGCGCACGTTTCGCGCGCGGGCCAAGATCATGGTCGCCACCGACGCGGCAGGTGAAGGCATTAACCTTCAGTTCTGTCGCTACCTCATCAATTGGGACATCCCGTGGAATCCCAACAGACTTGAACAGCGGATGGGGCGCATCCACCGGTATGGCCAGGCCGATGACGTGTGGGTCTACAACTTGGTTGCCAGCAATACTCGGGAGGGATCGGTCCTCCAGAAGATCCTCTCGAAACTGGACATCATGCGCGAACAGATGGGGTCTGACCGAGTCTACGACGTGATCGACGAGTGGCTGGAGGATGTGCCGCTGGTACGACTGATTGAAAGTGCCATTGATGCGGACGATGAATCGGCGAGTTCCAGAGACACCGACGTTGCGCTGGCGGCGGCATCACGCGAGAGGGCCGAGCAGCTCATGGCTATCCAGAAGAAGATCTCGCTTGCTTCACGCCTCGATTTGAGATCCGCCCGCGAGCTGCGCGACGCATCGGACGAGCGCCGACTTCAGCCATTGTTTATCCAGCGGTTCTTTGAACGTGCGTGGACGGCAAGTGGGGGCACCGTCCGTAAGGACGATCACTGTCCGGTCTGGCACATCGGCTCTACGCCAACCGCCCTGCTCGAACTCGCCAGGGAGCAGCGACAGGCTCTATCCGAGAACTACGGTACTCCCTTCGTGTTCGACAAGCAGCTCGTGAGCGTCGCGAGCAAAGTGCGTACCCCTGAGCGCACGAAGCTCATGGGACCCGGGCACCCGCTGTTCGATACCCTAATCGAGTGGGCGATTCGTGAGGCGCGTCAAGCCTTTGCCAAAGGGGCAACCCTCGTGGACCCCAATATCGCCAAGCCACAGCGAGTCTGGCTCGTCCGTTCAACCATTGAGGATGGACGTCGGCAATGGCGTCAGGATCGTCGTAAGCCACCGGCCCATGAGCGGCTGGCCATAGTGGTTCACGACCATATGGGTCTTCGCACGACCTCACCGTCGTACTTGCTCAACTGTACGGCTCCGGAGGCTGCCATCCCGGTTCCCGATGTGGTATCGAAGTCCGCCGAGGAGATTCAGGCATGGGCCTACGAGCAGATCACCGAGCGGCAGCTCGACCAGGTGACAACTATCCGCACTGAGGAGTGCGACCTGCGCCGGGAATACCTGAACACGGCCTTCACGGATCTTATCCTCGACCTGCAGGGAGAACTGAACGACCTTCAGCAGGCACTACTGTACGGCGACGACGATGCTCAGGAACGTGAGCGACTTCAACAGCGAGTTGAAGATCTGAAGGCTCGGAAGGTGGAACGGCTCAAGGAGTTGGAGCTTATGATGAAGTTGACCGCCAACCTTCCCGATCTTCTGACGGAGGCTGTGATCGCCCCGGTTCCTGTGGCGACGGTGGAAAGCGAGGAGGAGGCGCCGGCGAAAGGCTTCCCGATGCGCCGCGACGACGAAGTCGAGGCCATCGCGATGGATGTGGCTATGCGCTACGAGCGCAGTCGTGGATGGACGCCCACAGACGTGAGCCGGGATGGAGAGCACTACGACGTTCGATCTGAGGGGCCGGGTGGCGAGAAACGGTTCATCGAGGTCAAAGGCCGAGCCCAGTCGGGCGCTATCATCCTGACGGGTCCAGAATTGGACAAGTTGGGTCAGCTCGGCGAGCGGGCTTGGCTCTACGTCATTACCTTCTGCAAGGGTGAGCGGCCGCGGTTACGGATTATCCAAGACCCAATTTCGAAGCTCACCCCGGAGATGCTGTACCGACAGATCCAGTACCTCATTGAAGAGAACGACTGGGCGGGACAGGGGGTTGAAGTCGCACCGGACGGATGGTCGGAATGATCGAAGGATTCCTGGCCCGTGACGAGGGTAAGACGCTGGAGTTCAAGGAGAACTGCCGCCCGCTCCAGGGTATCGTGCGGACTGCCGTCGCCTTTGCCAACACTGCGGGTGGTACTATTGTCATCGGCGTGAAGGACAAAACGAAAGAGGTGATCGGCATCGCTGATCCTCTGCTGAACGAGGAGCGGCTGGCCAATGCTTTTGCTGATGGCATCCGCCCGCTGCTGGTTCCCGACATCCAAATCCACGCCTGGCGAAAGCGCCAACTGCTTGTTGTGACGGTGCCGCATGCTGTGGGACCGTTTTACGTCCGCTCCGAAGGGTCTGAAGCCGGTGTCTATATCCGGCTCGGATCGACCAACCGCCCGGCGGGACCGGAATTGCTCGCAGAACTCCAACGCCTGGCCCGAAACACGTTCTTTGACGAGCAACCCTGCTCGGAAACGAACTCGGACGATATTGACGTCCGAGCAGCGTCCGAGTTCTTCGCGGCCGTCTCCAGACCGCTGAGCCCGGCAAAACAGCGGTCCCTGGGGCTGCTGGTGGGACAAGGTACACGAGCAGTGCCGAGTATCGGAGCCGTACTCCTCTTCGGCAAGACGCGGGGGCGCCTGTTCCCCTCGGCTACGATACGCTGCGCGCGATTCCTCGGGAAGGACACAGCCAAGTTCCTGGATCAAACCGAGATTGATGAGTATCTGCCGAAGTCCGTGGACAGCGCGGTGGCGTTCATCGAGCGCCACACGCGGCAGGGCATCGAGATTGGGCGCGTTCGACGGCGCGACGTGCCGGAGTACCCGGTCGAGGCGGTGCGCGAGGCGATCATCAATGCTATCGTCCACGCCGACTACAGCATTGGCGGGGCCGGTACGAAGATCGCCATCTTCGACGACCGGATCGAGATCACGAACCCTGGCTTGCTCCCGTTTGGACTGACGCTGGAGGCCGCTCTGGCAGGTGTCTCACGCCTCCGCAACCGCGTGATTGGCCGAACGTTCCGCGAACTGGGACTCATCGAGCAGTGGGGCTCAGGTCTCGGACGGATCACGGTCGCCTGCGCAAACGCCGGCCAGCCTGCCCCGCGATTCGAGGAACTGGGCACCAACTTCCGGGTCACCTTGTTCGGGGAGCGCGTGAAGGCTCCAGCGCAGCCGGAGTGGCAGTCTGAGTTGCTGGGGTACCTCGCGAAGAAAAATCGAATCTCCACTCGGGTGGCCGGAGAGTTGTGGAAGATTCCCGACCGTACGGCAAGAAGGCGCCTGCGCCGACTGGTTGATGACGGGCTGCTTGTCGAGGTTGGCAGCGGTCCCAAGGACCCGTACCGTGCGTACGTGTTGAGGGAAGAGAGGCGTGGCCGATGAGGAGAGGTATGATCCACGATCCCATCTCGAAGCTCAACCCGGAGATGCTGTACCGGCAGTTGCAGTTCTTGGTTGACGAGAGCAACTGGCAACGCTACGAGATCGAGGCAGGAAATGGCAAAGAACATTCATGAGATTCGGGACCCGATCCACGTATTTGTGAGGCTGGATTCACACGAGCGTCAGGTCCTTGACTCACGTCCGTTCCAGCGTCTTCGGCATATCCACCAGCTAGCGTTGTCTCACCTCGTATACCCGGGGTGCACACACAGGCGTTTCGAACACTCGCTCGGTGTTATGGAGCTAGCCGGTCGCGTCTTCGATGTCATTACACAACAAGACGCAATAACCGATGAGATTAAGCAACAGCTTCCCCAGATATCTTGTACGGATGCGCTTGCTTACTGGAAACGTGTTCTGCGGATGGCCGCTCTCTGTCATGACATTGGCCACTTGCCTTTCTCGCATACATCGGAAGACCTTCTCCCAGCGGGCTGGACTCACGAAATCCTGACGGCGGAGATCATCAAGAGTGCAGAGATGCAGGATATCTGGCAGAACATGACGCCACCGCTCCGGGCTGAGGACATCGTCAAGCTAGCAATCGGCCCGAAGAAAGCTGCTAAGGTTGGGGTTAAGGCGTTCTCCGATTGGGAAGCAATTCTCGCTGAAATCATCGTTGGGGATGCTTTCGGCGTGGACCGAATGGACTATCTTCTTCGAGATTCGTATCACGCTGGTGTAACCTATGGCAAGTTTGACCACTATCGCTTGATCGATACGTTGCGTATTCTTACACCGCCGCCAGTTAAGAAAACGGAGCGGATGGAGGCTGAAGGGCGATCAGCAGACGACAGCAAGGAAGTAATGCTGGGGATAGAGGTCGGTGGTCTACATTCAGCCGAGTCACTTCTGTTGGCGCGGTACTTTATGTTTATGCAGGTCTATTGCCACCCGGTACGCCGCATCTATGATATCCACCTACGGGATTTCCTTAAAGAGTGGCTACCGCACAGTACCTTCAGCACAGACATCGAACAACACTTAGCCATGACGGATATCGAAGTCATGCACGCTCTGCGCGGCGCTTGTTGTGACGAGGCAATTGCGGGCCATAAGCACGCAAAGCTCATCCTGCACCGGAAACACTTCAAGGTTCTATACGCAAGGAACCCAGACGACACACAAAAGAATCCCGACGCAGTTGCCACCATTCACACAGCTGTTAGCGAGCGTTTTGGTGAAGCGAACGTCAGAATAGACACTTATACTCAGAGCGGAGGAGCACCTGAGTTCCCAGTGCTAGAGAATGACGGACGTATTGTATCGTCACTGGCGGAGTCGCAACCCTTGAGGAACCTACCTGTTGTTGCAACGGGTTACGTCTTTATCAACCGGGATTGTCGAGAAAAGGCCAAGGTGTGGCTTGAAGGGAATCGTGACGATATCCTCGCGAAACAGGAGGGGGAGGAGGAAGGATGAGCATGAAACCGAGGCAAAGGCAAGCCGTATTGTTGCAACTGGTCAATGGCATGAGTGAGCATGGTAGTTGGTGCGGAGAGACTCATGTGCAGAAGGCGGCCTATTTTTTGAAAGAACTCACAGCAATTCCACTGGAACTGGATTTCATTCTCTACAAACATGGCCCGTTCTCATTCGATTTGCGGGATGAGCTAACGGCTATGCAGGCCGATGGGTTACTGCAAATGCGCATTCAACAGCCGCCATATGGTCCCTCGTTGAAGCCAACGAACAATGGAGAGGAGCTTATGCGCCGCTGGCCAGTGACGCTGAAGCGAAATCATAAGCGGATCGAGTTTGTGGCAAATCGTCTCGGTCCACTTAGAGTGACGGAGCTTGAGCGCCTAGCAACGGCGCTCTACGTCACGAAGGAAGATCCTGGGATGGATGCTGAGACACGTGCCCAGCGCGTCAATGCGCTAAAACCACATGTATCTGTAATGGAAGCACGGACAGCGATTAATGCTATTGACGATATGATCAAGGAATGTCCAAGTACAATGGCATGAACAACGACTGTCCCCACCTGATCGAGGTGGCGCTTCCGATGCGGGAGATCTCGGCGGAGAGTGTGCATCAGAGGAAGGCGCAGCGTGGGCACATCTCGGCATTACACCTTTGGCGGCCGCGGTTGCGCATTATCCGGGACCCCATCTCGAAGCTCAACCTGGAGATGCTGTACCGGCAAGTCCAGTACCTGGTTGAAGAGGAAGACCGGAGCCGACAGGGTATTGTCGTGCAGGAGGTGCCGTGAGCGAAAAGTCGAAAGACGTAAAGCGGTTTTCCAAGATTGTGCTTGAGAACTGGAAGAATTTTGCGCGTGTTGAAGTACCACTCCAGCGGCGCGTTTTTCTAGTGGGGCCGAACGCTTCAGGAAAATCAAACTTTCTCGATGTATTCCGATTCCTGGGTCATCTGGCGTCTCCAGGCGGAGGTTTTCGAGAAGCCATCATGCGGCGCGGTGGCGTCAGCGCCATTCGGTGTCTGGCGGCGAGGCGCTATCCTGACGTTGCGGTCAGCGTAATCGTTGAGGCGGGCGACGGATCGGCGAGATGGGAATACGAATTGAGGTTTTACCAAGATAATCAGCGCCGGCCGCTTGTCCGCAAGGAGAAAGTGATTCTGGACGGGAACGTACTGCTGAATCGCCCTGACGAAGATGATAAGAAAGACCCGGAGCGCTTAACCCAGACGCACTTGGAGCAGGTCAACGTGAACCGATCATTTCGAGAGATTGTGAGCTACTTCGAGTCGGTACGTTACCTGCACATCGTTCCGCAGCTCGTGCGGGAACCAGATCGCTCGGTGGGGCGACCCAACGACCCATATGGTGGAGACTTCCTGGAACAGTTGGCGAAAACGCAGGAGCGCACCAGAATGGCGCGTCTAAGGCGTATTCAGGATGCACTTCGTGTGGCCGTCCCGCAGCTCAAGGAGATCGAGTTGTGGCGTGATGCTCGGGGCACACCGCATCTGCGCGGCAAGTATGAGCACTGGAGACCCCAAGGAGCATGGCAGACCGAGGAGCAGTTCTCGGACGGTACTCTACGACTGATGGGGCTTCTCTGGGCCGTGATGGAAGGTAGTGGTCCGGTCTTGCTTGAGGAGCCCGAGCTTTCACTCCATCCCGAAATCGTGCATTTTCTTCCGCAGATGTTCGCCCGCGTTCAACGACGAACGGGGAAACAGATCATCCTGAGCACCCACTCGCCGGACTTGCTCCGGGATGAGGGAATCGGGCTCGACGAGGTGCTATTGCTAAGCCCCAGCCTGGAGGGAACTGCGGTCAGGCCTGCAAGCGACTTCGACGAAATACGCCACCTTCTCGAGGGCGGGGTGACGCTTGCCGAGGCTGTGATCCCCAAGACCCGGCCGGAGAAGGCGGAGCAACTGTCGCTCTTTGGGGATCTTTGATATGGCCGGGGAGTTCGTCGTCACGGCTGCGGTGGAGGGAATCGTTGATGAAGCAGTGGTGCGCACACTACTCAACCATGTCGGCGTGACTCCCGGAGATGTCCACGGAAAGAACGGCAAGGCGCATTTGTGTCAGAGGATTCCAGGCTACAACAACGCGGCACGCCATGCGCCCTGGATCGTTCTCGTTGATCTTGACCGCGATGCCGACTGCGCACCACCATTGCGACGCGCTTGGCTGTCCCACCCCGCACCTTATATGTGCTTCCGCGTCGCGGTCCGGGCTGTGGAAGCATGGCTACTCGCGGATGGTGAGCGCATAGCCTCGTTTCTACGGGTGGCCAGGCAAAGGATTCCAACCGACCCGGAAGGCTTGGAGAATCCCAAAGAGACGATGGTCAACCTTGCGCTTCAATCGAGGCGACGGGACGTGCGAGAAGACATGGTTCCTCGTCCCGGCAGCGGCAGGTCGGTAGGTCCCGCCTACTCGTCACGACTCATCGAGTTCGCTGCGAATTACTGGCGCCCGCAAGTCGCCGTCGAGCAATGTGACAGTTTGAGACGGGCTACCGAATGTTTGACGCGGCTCGCGCGAGAATGGTCATCACGGAAGAATGCATGACCGAATTTTGCCCGCGCCTGATTGAGGTAGCGCTGCCGATTCGGGAGATCTCCGCTGAGAGCGTGCGGGACAAGAACATTCACCATGCCCACATCAGCCACTTGCACATCTGGTGGGCTCGCCGGCCCTTGGCGGCTTCACGCGCGGTGGTGTTCGCCTCTCTGGTTCCCGATCCGGACGATCCCCAGTGCCAGGCGGACTTCCGGGCGGCCGTCGAGCGCCATCTCAAAACGCATGTGCCCTCGGAACTGAAGCACTACCGGCGTGGCCGAGAAACCCGCCGGGACGAGGACCCTTACCGTCCCTACGACGGCATGCCGGATACGCTGCGGAACCGGCTCCTGATGTTCATCGCCAAGTGGTCCCCGGAGTCCCTGGCGTTCGATGCCGGAAAGCGACAGAACGCTGCCCCGCCTAAGGAACTCCTCGACGACCGCTCGCTGGTGAAGTGGGAGACCTCTGATCCCGAGAACAATCAGGGTCAGGAAGTTCTTCGGATTGCTCGTGACCTCGTGAGGATCGCCCATGGCGGGAGGACGCCAAGCGTTCTGGACCCCTTTGCCGGCGGCGGGGCGATTCCGTTGGAAGTAGGACGGCTCGGTTGCCGGGCCCTCGCCAATGACTATAACCCCGTCGCGCATCTGATCTTGCGGGCCACGTGTGAGTTCCCGCAGAAGTACGGCAAGCCAGGCAAGAGGAAGGCACTGGTCGAGGAGTTCGGTAAGAAGGTCGAGCGAGAAATCGACGTGCCGAACGTCCTCGTACATGACTTGGAGACATGGGCGAACTGGGTTCTGGAGAGCACGCGGCGGAAGATCGAGCATCTGTACCCTGCTGGCAAGGACGGCCGCCCCGCCCTTGCCTACCTATGGGCGAGGACGGCTCCCTGCTCCAATCCTTCGTGTCAGGGCCAGATCCCGTTGATGCGTAGTCTTGTCGTGTGCAGCAAGGGCAGCAAAACCGCGCTCACGATGAACGTGGACAAGGCGCGAAAGGAGGTCTGCTTCGGCGTCGCCAAGGGTAAGGCCATCAAGCGGACGGAGGGAACGAAGCGGGAACGGGGCCCTGCGATCTGCCCGTTCTGCGAGCAGCCGACCTCTGAAGGGGAGATTCGCGCGGCGGGCCGGGCTGGCAGAATGGGCGAACAGATGATGGCTGTAGTTGTCCAGGGAAAGGGCGAGAAGCACTATCGGGCGGTCGAGGACGCCGACCTCCGTGCGGTGATCACGGCGCAGACAATTCAGACGGCTGGCCCCGGGGAGTACGTAATCCCTGAGATCACGGGGCCGAACGCCTCGGCCGATGCCGGCGGGCACGCAAGCATTCGAGTGCAGCTCTACGGCTTTACCCGCTGGGGTCAGCTCTTCAGCCATCGCCAGCTCGTGGTCTTGGACCACTTGGTGAAGGGCCTTCATCAGGCCGTTGCGGAGATGGAGCGGACGATTCCAGACCTCGAGTATCGGCGTGCGGTTGCCACATACTTAGCTCTTTGGATCGACCGCATTGCCGCGTTCGGAAACACGTTTACGCGCTGGCGTGCAAGCCACGAGAAGAGTGAGACGCCATTCAGCGGTCAGTCGATCCCGATGATGTGGGACTACCCGGAGGTAAACCCGTTTGCTGACTCTTCCGGTACCGCCTCGACACAGCTCGCGTATATGCTCAGGGTTGTCTCCCATGAGCAGACGCACGATTTCGTGCCCACCCCTCGCGTTATCTTAGGGTCAGCGGCGAAGATGGGCGCTGTCGAGTCCTTGTCGTCCGACTGCGTTGTTACCGATCCTCCCTACGGAAACTCGATCGCGTACGCTGATCTTGCTGACTTCTTCTACGTGTGGTTGAAGCGCAGCCTCGGCGATCTATGGCCAGACCTGTTCCGTACACCCCAGACGCCGAAGGACGAAGAGACGACGAGCCACAAGCACCGCCACAATGGTTCTCAAGAACGCGCCAACGTGTTCTACCGACGTCTCCTCACGGAGAGCTTCAGGGAAAGCAAGCGGGCGGCCAAGGATCCGAAACTCGTCACGATCATGTTCGCGCACCAGTCCACGGATGCCTGGACTGCTTTGCTGTCCGCACTCTTTGACGCAGGGCTCTCGCCTGATGCGACGTGGCCGATTGCGACGGAGATGCTCAACACTGCTCTCGCTTTGGGCACCGCGTCGTTGGAGACATCGGTGACCGTTGCCTGCCGCCCGCGGGTTGTTGGGAGCGCAATTGCCTTCAAACAGGTTCGGGTGGAGATCGAAGATGTCGTGAAGCGCTCCGTGAAACGGTTCTGGTCTTACGGCTTTCGGGGCGCTGACCTTATCGTCGCCTGCTACGGCCCCGCAGTCGGTGTCTTCGGAAAGTACGAGCGGGTGGAGAAGGCCGACGGTACGCCCGTAGGGATTCCCGAACTTCTGGAGCTTGCTAAGCAGGCGGCACGAGATGCCATCGCGGGTGAGTTCCGTGGCGATAATCTCTCCACGCTCTACTACGTCTGGGCCAATCTTTACGGCGCGGCGGAGCAAGCGTGGGATGACGCCAGGCTGGTCGTACAGATTGGGGGAGAAGAAGATAACGCCATGGAGATCGCCCGCGGGCACGGGATCTTTGTGGTGGATGGTTCCCGGTGCCGACTTGCCCTTCTCGAAGACCGTGCCAGCCGCCGAGGGCTGGGCATCGATCAGAACCCGCCCCATATCGATGCGCTCCATCGGAGCATGTTCTTCTGGAAGGAAGAAAAGCGCGGGGAGCTGGTCGATTATCTCGCCGAGCGTGACCTCTTGGAGGACGGCCCGTTCTGGAAACTGGCACAGGCGCTCTTCGAGGTCCTCCCCCGCGATTTGGAGGACTGGAAACTGGTCAACGCCCTGCTCGGTGAGCGCCAGACACTGCGAGCTGAGGGCAAGCGTACGGCGTTCAGAAACGCGCAACGGGATCTGTCCTTCGACGAAGGAGGTGAAGAACGATCATGAGCGAAAACCTGAAACCCTGGTACGCCGTTGCGACACCTCACGAGGACATCCGCGAAGGACGTCTCGCAGAGGCCGTCTTCGCCGCGAACGTCTGGGCGGTCGTCCAGGGCACCGCGCCGGAGGTTTACCTTGACCCCGAGGAGTTCTTCCGCAAAACGTATCTGACGACCGGACTGTCCACCGTCCTGAATCGGGTCGCGGGGGCGCTGCGACGCGGCGGGGAGACCGGAGACCGCATTATCAGTCTGCAGACTGCCTTCGGCGGCGGCAAAACGCACACGCTCGTTGCCTTGTGGCATCTGGCGAAACATGCGGATCGGTTGAAGGCGTCACCTCACGCGGAGGGACTTCGGAAGGCCGTCGGCGGGCGACTGCCGGAGAAGGTGAAAGGCGTTGCCGTCTTTACGAACCAGACCTGCGATGCCACCCAGGGACGTAAGGCCCCAGAAGGCATTCACCTACGCACGTTGTGGGGAGAGTTGGCGTTCCAGCTTGGTGGAAAGGCTCTCTACGAACGTGTGCGGGCGAACGATGAGAGCCAGCGCGTGCCGCAGGGGCTCTTCTTCGAGGTTCTGCAGGCCGCTTCCCCGTGCCTGATCCTGCTCGACGAGTTGGCGGACTACTGCGTGGGGGCGGCGGCGGTACCGGTCGGCGATACAAGCCTGGCGGATCAGACCGTCTCCTTTATCCAGCAACTGACCGAGTCCGTGCAGCAAGTCCCGGGCGCGGTCGTGGTCGCCACGCTGCCGGCGAGCAAGTACGAGGTCGCCCAGAGTGAGAAAGGACAGGAGGCCTTCGTAACGCTGGAGAAGCGCTTCCAGCGCCTCGGAGCCGACATCAAACCGGTCTCCGACGAGGAAATCTACGACGTCGTCCGCGCTCGTCTGTTCGAGTCCATCGCGCCAGACAGCGAGTCGGACTATCCGAAGAAGGTCGCCCAGGTCTATCAGGGGATGTACGCGGCCCACGCCGGAGAGGTGCCCTCGGAGGTCGCGAGGAACACGTACCGCGAGCAGCTCCAGCGGGCTTATCCATTTCATCCGCTGCTCATCGATGCGCTGTATACCCGCTGGGGCAGCCATCCTGACTTTCAGCGAACGCGGGGCGTATTGCGACTGCTCGCGAGTATCGTCGGCGACCTCTGGAAGCGCCGCCAGGGGAATACCGAAACGCAGCACTTAATCCAGCCGTGTCATGTCCATTGGTCCGTCGATGCTCTGCAGGCGGCTCTGACACGCCTATGGGGGCCGCCGTACCAATCCGTTGCCGCTGCAGATGTGATTGGGGAGCGGTCGAATGCCGGTATCTTCGATGAGGAGCGTGGCGGCGACTATCGGAGCGAGGCTATTGGGCAAGGGCTGGCATCCGCCATACTCCTTGGCTCCTTCGGCGGTCAGGGCGGTCGGAGCGGGTTTAGCTCCAAGGATCTGAAACTGGCGTGCTCCCGGCATGGTCTGAACTGGAACTATGTCGATGGGGCCTTGCTGGAGTTGGAGAACCGCAGCTTCTACCTCCACACGACTTCGGCCGGAAGCCTGGGTAAACGCTATTGGTTCGGTACGAAACCCGCACTCACCATGTTGGTGGTTCAGTACCGCCAGCAGATGGCCAAGGAGAACTTCGAGGAAGAGATCCTGGAAGACCTGCGGGCCGAGGCACAGAAGGGCGCATTGGCTGGGGCCACATGGCGTGTGATCGTCAACCCAGCGAAGGATCTGCCGGAGCAGAAGTCGCTGACCCTTCTGATTTTACCGCCGTCGCTGGCCTGGGACGAGAACGGGGGTACCAAGGAGGCGATCCGTGAACATGTCAAGTCGATCAGTCTCCGGTGCGGAGCAAAGGATCGCATCTATCGTAACACCCTTCTCTTTCTGCTGGGAACTGTTCGGGGGCTCAATAAGCTGCGGCAAGTCCATCGAGAGTGGACAGCCCTGGATGGGGTACGGACGGACTACTGGGGACAGCTTGACGAAGAGCAACGCGAGGATCTCGGGAGGCGTCTGGACGCAGCACGGCGGGCTACCATGGAGGCGCTGGGTCCCGCGTACACGGTTGCTCTGCGAGTACGCGGACACGAGGTAGAGGCGTGTTCGCTTTCTGATGCGCGGCGTACCTTGCAGGAACACCTCGGCTATCTGTGGACGACGCTCGTCGAGGATGAGGAATGGATTCTGCGAAGCGTCGGCTCGGTGACGTTGGAGAGTACGGGCCTGATCCCGAAGGAAGGCGGATTACGATTGAAGGATGCTGTTGAGGCCTTCCTGCGGTTTACCGACAAGCCGATGGTCGCGACTAGGGAAGCGGTGACGACCGGGCTCGCGCAAGCCTGCGCTGATGGACTGGTAGGCGTCGGTCGTGGTGGGAGCCTCTCGACGCTCCTCGCCCGGTACTGCAAGGAATCGGTCTCACTGGACCCGAGCGAGGATGGTCTCTGGATCATCCCGCCGTTTACACCGGAGCCGGCGAAGTATCCAGAGAGCGCAGAGGCTACAGGCGCCAGAGTCGGTACCGGAGAATCTGGTGCTATAGGAGGAATAAGCCCAGACGCGGCCAGCAGGGACACCTCGGGAACGGCCATCGCGGCGAAGGGCGGGGTCAAGAGCACCGTTCGGCGGTTCGTTGTCCGCGGTAACGTTCCGATCGAAAACTGGGGGGAGCTCTTCCGATGCTTCGTCGGGCCTGCTGCGCGGATGAACCTCAAGAAGCTCCACTTGGGCGTGCAGTTCGAAATGGAGCTTCCTGAGGGAGGGACGTTGAGCGAGAACGATCCGGCATTGAAGGCGATGAAGGAAGCCGCACGGCAACTCGGACTTGCATTAGAAGTATTGGAGGCCGAATTTGATAGGTAGAGGGGCCATGAGGCCCCTTTCTACCCCGATTAGGCTACATAGAGCCGCAGAACGTGATATCATCGGGATTCCCTGTCGGTCTACCATGGTTCCGTCCCGGTCAGCAATGGCTTGACGGCGCTCACAATTCCTCAAGATACCGCTCATACTCGCCCCTAGTAAACCAATCGACCAACGGCTTCTCGCAGTGCTCTGGCAGCTCCCACTGAATCGCGAGGGTGTACCCCTCGCCGCTCTTATCGGCCCTGGTGACCTCGCCGAGGGTATCCTTCGGTACGCCGGAGAACTCGACCAGGGTTTTGATCCGCCGACCGACCTTGGCCAGCGCCGCGCTCTCATCAAACAATATCCGTTCAGACATAGCAACCTCCCTAAAACTCACGGGTTGTGGTGAAGGGACCGGCCCAGTATCCACCAGACCGGTCCCGTTCGCAATAGGAGTTCAGGTCAGGTGATGTCAGCGGCGCATCGGCGGCGGAAGGGGCACTCGGGACACCGCCAGCTCCGCACAGGGTAATAGGCTCCCGCCTCGATGGCATACAGCACGCGTCGGATCAGCGCCAGGGTCCAGGCCTCGTCCTCCTCGGCCTTGACGGCGTAGTAGCTCTCCATATCGGGCGCCTTGGTCTTCAGCAGGACGTCGAACCGGATCAGGACGTTCTGCCCGTCCGTGGTGTAACCCAGGCGCCGGAGGGCATAGGCGTAAAGTGTTGACTGAAGGTGGTTGTCGGCCTGGTTCTCGGTGTAGCGACGTGCGGAGGTCTTCAGATCCGCGATGGTCATGGTTCCGTCGGCATCGCTCTCGATCAGGTCGAAGATCCCTGCGAGCTTCGTCTCGAGGATCTCGCCCGTGGCGGGATCGATCAGGTCCACCAGGAACGGCATCTCCACCGCCTCAATGGTCTGGGGACGGGCCTTGGCGTGAAAGACCTCCAGGAGCCCGTCGCCCTTCTCCCGCATTGACCGCTCGCTCTCGCCATCCTTGTACAGGACCTCGATGTCTTTGGGGATAGCCTCCTTGAACTCCGCATGAAAACAAGCCTTCAGGACCCCGACAATGAGCGGCTCCCCGAACTGCTTCAGGTGCCGGTAGTAGTGGGCGACGGCAGCATGGATCGCCCGGCCAAAGGCGAGCGAGGCGGGCAGGTGCTCCCAGGGTGCCCCCTGAACGTACTGGTAGTTGTACCTTTGGGGGCACCCCAGGAAGGTGTCAAGCTGGCTGTGGGAGGTGTGCAGATGGTTGCTGAACTCGTTGACGGTCATGGGTGATCCCTCCTGTTCTGAAGTGAAGGGTGAGGAGTAAGGGTTAAGCGCTTTTCCTTCTGGTCCCCCTGCTCCTCACCCCGGTGGCCTGATGGTTATGCAGGCGACTGCAGATGCTGGATGAAGTCGGCGGCGCTTTGGTAGGTCAGGTACGGGACCTGAACGCCATACCGGTTGAGCGAATCCTGGTTCAGCTCGATCGGGGAGAGCCCGCGCCGTTTGGCGGTAGTCAGGATCGCGCTGTGCTGGGCATTGGTCAGGCGGCCATTGGTGTTCGATCCTTCTGGCTGGTCGGACTGACCGTTCGTGGGCTCAGGTTTTTTGGTTCCAGCGTCCCGGCTCGTACGGCGAGCGGTCGTCCCCTGCGATTGGCCGGCGCCGTTCTCTCGCCCGGCCAACCGAGCCGAGCGCTCCCCGTAGAGGTGAAGACCTACGCCCAGGAACGTGGCGCACTTCTTGAGGGCATCGGTCGCCGCCGCCTTCAGGTCGTCGCCGATGGAGATGATCGACTTGCTGTCACGGTCACGGGTGATCTGAGTACTGCCGAACTGCATCTTGACCACTCCCTCCGCGGACAGCTTCCCCAGAACCAGGATCTCATCCTTCTCCTCGACGATCTGGTGATCGAGGACCTCAAAGGACCAGGCGCCCTCGAAGGCATCGTTCAGGCGCTGGATGATGGAGTGGCCCTCCACGTAGTCCAGCATGCCGTTCCTGCCCTTGCGCTGCTTGATCTGGGCAGGTTCAAAGGGTTTCTGCAAAAGTTCGCGATTCATCGTGAGCTCCTTTCTTAACCAATCAGCGTTCAGCTATCAGTTTCTGAATCCGGATCCGGAACCTTGACGCTCGCGAGCCATCGAGTAGCCGGGGTCTCGAAGGAGATCCAGATCAGTACCGTGTCCCAGTACTCGACGGCTCCGCAAGGTTCAACATTGTCGGTGGAATTCTCCCTGCCAGTCGCCTGCGCGACGCAGACAGGGTCCGCCAAGCTCTCTTCGATCATGTTCTCCCTCCTTCTTGCTCGCGTTCGGCATCAAGGGCATGGGCAAGCCGCCTCTCCATCTCGCGGCTGCGGGCGAGGTCGAGCGCCTCGTCCAACGGCATGGCCTCAAGTTGATCGAGCCACTCGTCATACCCCTCGTAATCACCCGGCATCGCTCTCACCTCCCTTCACCGTCCCAGCGCCGTTATGACCGGCCTGGGGCTGCTCGCCATCAACGCTTGCCAATGCCTCCTGCAGGATCTCGCTCACGAGGCGCGTCATGGGAACGCGCCTGGCCTTGGCCAGTCGGTACAGGGGCGGGATGAGCGCCTCATCGATCCGTGGGCTGTACATGACCATCACCTCCTTTCACCAGCCCAACAGACCCGATCCCATTCCTTGACGGCATCGCAGACAACAAGAGCCTGACGCTCGCTGCCCCGACCATGCGAGGGGAAAGCAGTTCTAAACCTGCTGATGCTGCGCCATGGAGTAGTAGCTTCCGGCCGGCTCGATGATGATGTGATCGTGGAGCTTCAGCGCCAGCGTCTCGGCCGCAAGTACGAGCAAGTGGGTGAGATCGAGGTCGTGCTGGCTTGGCTGGGTGTTGCCGGAGGGGTGGTTGTGGGCAACGATGATCGCCGCTGCACCAAAGAGCAGGGCGAATCGGAAGACGATCTTTGAATCAACAGTGGTTTGGTCTTGGCCGCCGCTTGCAGCGACCTTATAGCCCGTGATCCGGCTGCGGGAGTTTAGGCAGAGCACCACAAAATGCTCTTGGTCGGCATCCAACTGCCGGTAGATGGCCTGAAGGATGGCAACCGCCTCCCCTACCGATCCGCAACGCTCATCGAGCCCGGGCTCTCTGACCTCCAGTGTCACCGTTGCGGTCTTAAGCCTGTAGCGGGTCGCTGGGGCTTCAGACCTTACACTTGGCAAGAGCGCTAATTGCACGTGCTTTCCCATGCCTCCTCACCTCCTTTCACCCCACAACAGACCCGATCCCATCCGGCGAAGCCGGAGAGGGGACGACCCCAGCGATAGGGAACTAAAGGAGAGTGGAAAGTGGGAGGGATCAGGGCGCGGAGTCTGGGGGCACGGATCAGGCGGAGCCTGTTCCGTGAGGCGCGGCGAGGGAAGGCGGGGCGGCCAAGCATTGCGGTATTTAGGTGCAAGGCGCAGGACCCCCAGCCCGAGCGAGGTCCGTCAGGATCTCGCGGCAGCCGATGCCGCGCCGTACCCAGGTGGAGCGCCCGATCGGCGGCAGGGGGAGCCCCAAGGGGGCGGTGGCGGGAGGGCGGGGGAAGAGGACCATCCGCACAAAAAAGGCCCCGGTCAGGTCGCCGGGGTCATGGCCGCCTTGCGGCTCTGGTAAGCGCCCCACAGGACGGCCCATTCGTGCGAAGGGAGCGATCCGAGACCGTTTCGCTGGCGCCGGTGCAGCTCGGTTCCAAGCTTCGGCACGTCGTGCTCGTGAGCCCGAGCGATCCGACGGAGCAGCGCCGCGGCGTGGGTCGAGAGACGCATCCCACGGTGAAGCTCGTCCTTGCGCTGTCGGTAGCGTGTCCAGGCCGCGCCCGCCTGATCGTGGGTGAGGGACATTCCGTAGAGCGCCCGACCCAGTTCCGCCAGATCGGGGAGGGATGGGCAGGCATCGATCCGGCCGACAAGGTCACGGAACCAGGCCGGCTGGGTCTCGAGCCATGGCGTAACATCGGGTTCGGGGCCGAGATGCCCGACCACGTGATAGCCGACGGAGGACAGCACGGGGGTCTCCTCTTCGGCCTCACCCTCCTCCTGGTACGGTTCGGCATCGTCCATAGGATCGTCGGCCTGTTCCAGCATGGCCAGTTGCACCACCAAGCGGAAGAGCCCACGCCGGACGGTCTCAGTGCCCCATTCGAGAGCCTCAGCCACGTAGTAGGCAACGACCTGTTCATCGGCATCGAGCGCAAGGAAGAGTTCGCCCAGTTCCACCGCCGTAGCGGCGTCACAGCCGAACCGTTTTCGGAGCGCCGGGACCGAGAGGAACGCGGGCCGACCGTCCGAGTCATTCAAGTGCGGCGCGACGATCGTGTCACCCGCCACCTCGCAACGCTCGAACCAGAGCCGGTCGCCTTGCGACAGCGACGCGACATGGACGAAGGTTTCGTGAATGGGGCAGCCGCCCTCGGCGGGGATACGAACGATCTCCGGCAACGATTTGAAAGGCGAGGGTGATTCGGGGGGATCCGGCACCCACCGGAAGCCACCCGCCCAAGCGTCCGAAGAACACCGCAGCGGAACCCAGCGCCCCCCATCGAACGTCGGCAGGACCGCGCCCCCGCCACAGACGAACGCCACCACCCGAAGGCCCCGAGCCAGGGCACAACGGAGGGTGAAGTGAGTGCCCCGTGACGGGCCGTGCAGGAAGGCCACGACCCCCGCCGCCGATTCCACCAAGGCCGCCGTGCGTGATTTAAGGGCGGCAACGGCGACATCCCGCGAAGCCCCGCGAACGAGCGACCCGGACACCACCGAGCCCCCCAGCGCCGAGAACCGGGCCAGGGACCCACGGCAATCCCGAGGCGCAACGGAGACATCGCCGGGAAGGGTGACGACCGACGTGGCGCAGGCCCCGCCACCCGCGTTGACAAGGGACCGAAGCGTGAACAGATCAGCCCCGACCGCCCCGCCCGACCCGACACCGAGGCCACGACCCAGGAGGGAGCGGACCACCGAAGCAACCCGGGGTTCCCACGACGACGGAAGCGACCGCGAACCAACAACCGCAACGTAACGACCAGCAGCCATGACGCACCTCCCGAAGCAACGGCCGGGACCAGCCCCGACACCACCCGCAAGCCCAATGCAAGCAGGTATAAAAAGGAGACCGCCCCAGGTGGAGCAAGGCCGATGTTCGGAAGAGAGAGTTATGCTATGGCAACAGATAGAGGGAGGCCGGATTGGTGGGGATCGGCAACCATCGGAAGGCCGCTGCGGAATGGTTTCGCCGGAGTCACCGAAGGCCGAAACGAAGTGGAGGACCTCCGGCCCAGCCCCCGAGGAATAAATGGAGGGGACCCGCTGGGGAGGAGGCCGTTTATGCCGCAGGGGGCGGTCGGCGCGGCGGTTGCTTTTTCGCAAGCGCCGTGACGAGGGCCGGAGGTTGACGCAGGCGAAAGGGGCGGTACAATCAGAAAAGCTGCGTGCGAGGCGAGCCCCCCGCCACAAGACGTGGGCCAGTCGACACCGTTCTTCGCCGGCCACCGCGGCCCCCAGGCCGCCATCACAAGGCAACCAGCGTCCGGTCATCCCAACAAGCTCGTAAGACTACGGCCCGGGCGGTAGGTGTGTTGTAGGGATATGATCCCCGCCTATCGACACCGCTTTTCGCATGGCACTCCGCGCCCCAGCGCGGCCCACCCTGGCAACCAGCGTCCGACTATCCAGAGGAAGAGAGGAGGTATGGCATTAGGGGAATGTGAGGCCGGCCCGATCACGATCGTCGCCTCTACGACATCCTACAGGGTCTCTTCAGGACGCTTCCGAAATGTATTGGTCCGGCGACGTGGAAATCTTGCGGTAGGCTCCCTGCTCGGATCGCACACCAAAGCGGTGGATGCGGGGACGGCGCGGCGCGGCCCATGCCGCCAGCGGTATGCATGGGGCGTGACGCGCCTTAAGATGGCGGGATATGGCTCATCTCGCGCCGATGGAGCGCCAGAGTGGCGAGCTGAGCGGGCGTTCGGAGAACTCAGGTATCAAGCAGGGCCGATAGGCGATTAAGGCAAATCTCAGTCCGGTGGACAGCCGTGCTGACATGATCAGTAGGAAGAAAAATCGCCTTTATAGTAGAGGGGATAGTACGCAGCCCTGCCTGTGCGTCTCCGCACGCAGACAGGTCTCGTGTGCTAGAACATCGAGAACCGATGCTCCAGGTACTCCCGCTTATCGATCACCTGTTCCTCGTAGAGCTTGCCCCATGGTCGCCTAATGAAGCTTCCCTCGCTCCCCGGTTGGACCACGAGGAGGGCGAGCAGCAGGATCCCGGCAGCCAGGGCCAGCTCCATCGGTGAGCCAACCCGGAGCCGCCCACTGAAGAGCACGAGGTTCTGCCCCCCTTCCAGGAAGACAGGAATGCCGGTCGGCGACAGGGCGTCGCAGAGCAGATGCGCCACCACGACCCCGATCCAGGCGTCCCGAAGGGGCGGGATCGACGCGAAGAGGGTGAGGATGACCGCGTGCAGCGCCAACGAGTGGGAGATCCCACGGTGCCGGAGGTTCGTGCCTGGTATCTTCTCCACGAGATCAGGCAGGATCGTGCCGATCCCCACGGCGACCGGGTTCATCCCCGTGACATGAGCGAGTGCATAGCCGACTGTCAGGTGCGATGCCCAGATCATTGTTCCCTCGCGAAGTAGGGAGTCACCGTGACCGGCTCCCAGCCACGGCCTCCCTTTCTCAGATAGCCCTCGAAGGGCTGCTTCAATAACAGGAGGCTCCCTTCGCTCAAGAGGAGCTTTGACGTGGTCGAGCGAATCGCTGTCTCTGCATGCATCAGGACCAGTTTGGTGGCCACATTGTCCAAGATATCGCTTGAGAAATGCCGGAGATCCTGCGCCGCCAGGAGGACCATCAACCCGAACTTTCGCCCCTCCGATACCAGGCGATTCAGGATGGCCAGGGGGTCACTCTTCGACTTGGCCAGGATCAGCTTGGCCTCGTCCAGGATAATGGCGCCCCGGAGCGTGGGCTTCTGTCCTGCTAAGACCATCGTCCAGAAGAGCTGCCGGAGAAGCACATCCACGGCCAGGTACTGCAGCTCATGGGGCAGGCCGGACAGGTCCACCCGCATCCAGCCCTTCGGGGGGAGGGGGATAAGCCGATTCCGGGAGAACAGACCGCAAACAACGAGCGGCCGAAATTTGACATGCAGGGAGGCGAGGGACTCCCGCGCCCTGCCCTTGGCCTCTGCCTCCTGCATCGTGAGGAGCGCCCAGAGGGTTTGAAAGGTTGGAAGCGGCTCCCTCCACGTCCGCGGCTCCTGCGTGATACCCTGCGCCTGATAAACTGTCTGAAGCAACTCGGTTAACACCCCCTGCTGGTAGCTCCC
The DNA here is from genome assembly GCF_028716865.1 of Candidatus Methylomirabilis sp. Taxonomy (NCBI): domain Bacteria; phylum Methylomirabilota (SeqCode); class Methylomirabilia (SeqCode); order Methylomirabilales (SeqCode); family Methylomirabilaceae (SeqCode); genus Methylomirabilis (SeqCode); species Methylomirabilis sp. (SeqCode). The sequence continues at coordinate 66,024 of NZ_JAQUOY010000008.1, forward strand.
CATGGGAGGGAAGGCCCGTTTTAAGCGACTTCGAATTACTTCGATGGCCCCGTTGGGGCCGCCGGCCCGTTCATCCTTTGGGAAGGCGAAAAGAGAGAGGCCCCAGGGCGAGCGAAAGTGGAGAGGCATATCTTTCACTCCCCCCACGTGAAGATCTCCATGCAGGTCCAGGATCAGGCCCCAGGGCAGCGCTCGCTTGAGTTCGTGGATCAGGGCCTTCAAGGTCTGGCTCTTTCCCGCCCCGCTTCCGCCCACGGCCAGAAAGTGAGGGTTGGGGAGGACCTGGGGATCCCACCGGACCTCCCTGCCCAGCGCCTGGCCCAGCAGGAGACCCTGGTCTTGATCCGGGGTCTCGTCCGTAACGTTCGTCACCTCGGGACTCTCACGCTGCGCCCGTTCCCACAAGGCCTTGGCCATGGGGATCAGGAACGCCCACGGGATCATGTGCGTCCCCCTCGATTGATGCCATAGAAGATATACCGGATGGCAGCCGCCAGGAAGACCAAGGAGTGCAGGCCGGCCAGCATGAAGAAGACGACGACCACGGCCACCAGAATATAGGTGATATCGAAGGTTCTTCCTCCACCGCCCAGTGTGACTGCCTTCGGGTTCTTTGGCTCGAGCCTCGCTCTCAGCCTCCACGGAAGCTCCCCCACTCTGGAGCAGGTGACGACCACTCGCTTCGCCCGCTCGACGGCCCGGACCAGGAGATCCAGCTTCCGCCCCTGGGCGGCGGCGAGGTGGGCATTGTCCAGGAGGAGCACCGACCCCTCGCACTGCCGGAGAAAGAGGGGAATCCGGTCGGAGAGCCGCTTGCCAGGGAGATCGACGAGGGTGTCGCCCAGCGGCAGGAGCGCGTCCACGATCAGCACCCGCTCCCCGCTCGCCTCGAACTGTTTTGCCAGCGCCTGGAGCCGTTGGCTCTTGCCTGTGTTGGGTCCCCCCTCGATGATCAGTGGCTGGCCATCCTTCAGGTAGCTCTCCCGCCGCTCGCTTCCCCACTGTTCCCGGAGAATGAGACGGGCGGCGCCATAGAGCCGCCGGACCCGAAAGCCGAAGCGGGCACCCGCGCCTCCCGCGTGGGGCCTGGGCGCTTGCCTCGTGAGCCGGTTTAACAGGCTGTTAAACAACGGGTAGCGGCGTCGTCCTGGCCGAGGACACGACAAACCCTTACGTCGGGCTTGGACATAGGCCGTCATGCAGGCCCGTCCCCACCTCTGGCCGGGATAGGCCGGCTCCTGTCTACACCGCCGGCAGATCATGATCCGTTCAGCATCGCCCGGAGCGTCGGCTGCTGGGCTGGCGGAATCAGCCCCGCGAGCTTCTCGATGAGGGAGCCGATCTGCGCCCGCCGTTGCTCGATCTCGACCTTCTTGCCGTACAGCTCCAAAAGGAAGTGGTTCGCCTCCTTCTGATACTCCACCCCTTCCCGGACCCGCCGGCCGGTCCACTGAAGCTGCTCGTCCATCTCCTTCAGCAGTTCCTCGCCAAGTCTGACCTGGGCCTGGAGCGCGCGAAGCTCCTGAAGCAGCGCGGCGGCCTCCCGCTGCACCTCCCGCTCGACCTCCAGCACCTTCAGCGTGCGTTCGGCCTTCTCCCGCCGGTCCAAGAGGGGCAGCGAGGCGACAACCCCCACGCCCTGGCCCTCCAGTCCGGCGTTCGGGAGCAGCACCCGGCCTCGGGCCTCGATCTTCAGCAGGTTCCCCGGGGTGGGGAGCAGGGCCTGGGCCTCCCGGATCCGGGGCGAGTGCTGCACGATGAAGGCGATGATCGTCTGATCGGAGGGAGCCTCCGCAGCGAAGGCGCAGGGAACCAGGGCGAGACAGAGCCACAGCAGGAGAAAGGGCATCGTGCCGCGTTTCATCGAGCTATTGCTCGGCATCATTGTTTCTCCGCCGTCGCCAGTGCCTGCTCAAACCGCTGATGACGGAGATGGCACAGGCCCACGGCGACGGCATCGCTGATGTTGTTGTTGGCGACGTAGATTCCCGTCAGCCGTTTGACCATCTGCCGGACCTGCTCCTTGTCCGCCGTCCGGTTGCCCGACACCGCCTGCTTCACCTCGAAGGTGGTGTACTCATGGACCCGGAGGTGATGGAGATTCGCCAGGGTGAGAATCATCCCTCGCACCCCGCCCAGCTTGAGGGCCGTGTCAGGGTTAACCCCGACAAACGGCAACTCGATAGCCAGGTCCACCGGCTTCAGCTTCTTGATCAGTCTGGCCAGGCTCTCCTGGAGCACCTGCAGCCGGTCCTGCTCCGGGTACGCCGGGTTGGTCTTGATGGCCAGGGTGGTGACGACCCGCTCTGTCTGTTGGTCCACAAGGGCTACTCCCGTTTCGGCTAAACTAGGATCGAGCGCCAAGGTCAACATCGCATTGTCCCTCCCATGGGGTCTTCAGCCCCGTGTTCCGCCCACACCCAGAGGATCGCCTCAGCAAGCGTGACCGGCGTGTAGGCCCCTTCCCGGGTGTAGCGGTAGGCCTGACCATGCCAGGCCAGGTTCAGATACCGACGGGTCCGGATATGTTTGTAGAGGAAGATGGTCGTCCCCCCCTGCCGGACCTGTCCCATTGCCATGAACTGGGCACAGAGGGCGGAGCCCACCAGCCGGAAAAGGGGTTCCCACTCCGGGAGATCCGGCACCTCGATCCGGCCAGCAGGGGGCGTGTACTGGTCCAAGCTCATCGCCACTCAGTTCTCTTCGTGCTGATGCTCATCGGCGTTGTGCTATCGCTCAACTTCCGCACTTTTTTCATTCCCCTCGTTTTTGATCTGTGATGTGTAGAGAACCCGCGTCTGGCCTGCTTTCTCTACGGATTGGAATCCGTGATGCATCACGCTTCCCGATCCGTAGAGAGCCCGCATGGGTCCTGCATTCTCTACACATCACGTTTTGCAATGGGGGAAGAAAGGGATGGTGCCTCGCCTCCGTACCGGGCTTTGAGGTCGATCAGGAGGGTCGGTGTCACCGCATAGGCCCGCGCACTCTTCCCACCATGCCACCGCCAGGTCGAAACCAGCCCAAGGGGATTCAGGAGTCCAGCTAACGCCTTCGGGGACTTTACCCACTCGAGGTTGTGCGCACGGAGGAGTTCGAGCAGTTCTGAGGGGGCAAAGACGTCCCGCCCCTCGGTCTCCACGATGGCTTCCAAGGCTTCAATCAGCTTCACGGTCGTGGTGTCCCCTTCATCCCGCACCCCAGAGAGGTGGTGGGCCAGGGCCACCAAGGTCGAGGCCAGGCGCTCTGACGTACCCAGGCGGTCTGCTTCAGCATCGGCAAGCAGGGCGATTGCGAGGAGGGGCTCCCACAGGTCCCTGGCCCGGTCGTCCAACGCCTGCAGTTGCGGAAACTCCCCCTCGTAGGCCTCGGTCAGATCCGCCGCCCGGGTCAGTGCCCAGGTGTAACAGGCATCCCGCAGCCGTTGGGCCTCCTCTTCCAGCCGGCCGGGGCTGAACCGTTCGACCGGTTCCTGCTTCAGCTTGCGCGACATGAAGACAATGATGCTCCGGTCCTCGAGGGTCTCGGCCAGGTGGGCGATGCCGGCTAGCGCCCTCGGACAGTAGGTCGGGTAACTGATCTCCATGAAGCGGTCGCCGCGCTTCTCCAGCCGCTGGACCACGCCTCCCCGTTCAAAGCCGCTGTTCAACACCGCCAGCAGGCCCTGAAACGTCTCCTTCTCTCCCCGAAGATGTTCGATCTCATCCAGCAGCAGCGTTCCGCCGTTCTTCGAGGGTCCCCGGAAGACCTGGGCTTCGGTGGGGTTGGTGGTGCGCGGAGAGGCGTTGAAGGCCACCAGGGCGAGGAGGTCGAGCACCCGCGACTTGCCGCAGCGCCGCGTCGGTGACCGCAGGACGAGATAGGGGAAGACCCGGAAGATCCGGTAGACGTACGTTCCGACGGTCCAGGCGGCCAGGAGGAGGGGGAGACGCCCATCCCGGAAGATGACGAACCGGTGGAAGAAGGCCGTCAGCTCCCGTAACAGGGTGGACCCGGTGACGGTCTCCCCCGCGAGGAAACGCATGATCCCCCCTCGGCTGAACCGGCAGAGATCAAACCCCCGGTGATCGACCTGCACGCCGTCCGGCAGTTGGGCGGCCTTGAGGAGTTTTCTCCCGGACGTGACGAAGAGCAGAGTATCCCCCGCCGGAATGCCGAAGGAGAGTGCGCCGTTGAGGAAGTCCTGGGCCGGATGGATGAAGCGCGGCTGCCCGATCCGCTCCAGGACGGCTACGGCATCGGGGATAGGCCCGCCCTCGGCCTCTCGCCGCCCTGTCCACTCCTTCCACCACTGGGCCGCCCGGGAGAAGGTGGGATGTTTGAGGGGGATGCCCTTCAGCGTCCCGAGCGATTGTTGCGCCGGAGTCCCTGTTCGCTCCATCGCCACCAGGTAATCATCCAGCCCCCATTTCTCCCCATGCGGGCCGGCCGGGAGGATGGCGATGCGTACGATCGCGCCTCGGGCCTCCAGCTCCTTCCCCAACGCATAGACCGCCTTCAACAACTCCGGCCGGCTCCAAACATCCGAGTCGGGATAGAGCATCTCCTCCCGCTCGACATGGGCGATGGTGTCGAGCCCGGCGATTGGCTGGCCGTCCGCGAGCCAGTTCCAGAGTCCACCCAGGCCCAGACACGGGAGACCTTCCTGGCACGCCTTGGCCGCCTTCTTCTCCCCCTCCGTCCAGGCCAGAGGTGCCGTGGCATCCGGGAGGACCTGCGCCGCCAACGGGGGCCGGTACAGGCGAGCGCCGCTCTTCGGACGTTGCAGGTACTTCACGGCATGCCCATCTTTTTCGTAAGGTGGAAAGACCTTCACTCGACAGAATCCGTTCTCTCCTGGATACGGAAAGACCAGCGCGGATCGCACGCCGTTGGGATCGAAACCCACGAGCCTCGCGATGTCGCCGGGACGGGCGGAGTGCAGACCGAGCGCGAAAATGGTCGCTTCCGTCAAGCCGCTCTGTGTGAGATCGGCCAGGTGATCAGGATGCAGGGTGCTTATTCCCTCCGGCATCGTCGTCCCCTTGCTCGAAGCCGAGACCTGGATGCGCCAGGCTCAGTCCGCGGATCCCCTCGGTCGTTCGCCTCCGTTCACTGCCCCAACAGACTCGATCCCATCCCGTTCCTTGAGCTGTGCCTTCAGTTCCGCGATGTTGGCTTGAAGCAAGGCTAGGGCAAAGGCGTAGATCTCGTTCCGTTCGGCGGGCGAAAGGGAGAAGAACTCCTGGTAGGGGAAATCCCCCTGGATCAGGCGACAGGCGAGAGCAGCAGGGCTGGAATCTCTGGCCATGATTCCACCTCACGACGAGGACAGCCTTTATCGAAGGAGCTCTTCCGGCTTGAGACGGAGCGCCTGGGCAAGCTTGTAGAAGAGGTCCACTTTGGGGGTGCGGAGACCTCGTTCGATCCGCCACAGCGTCACGGGATCCGCTCCAACCTCCTCGGCCAGCCGCCGTAGGCTCCAGCCGAGGGCTTTTCGCTTTGACTGGATCCGATCTCCTCGCACTTTAGATCGCATTTTCATGCTCCAATACATTTCTAATAGGAAATACTATTAATTATATCGTTTCTATTTGTCAAGATATTTTTTATTTATATATTTTCAGTTGACAAATGTTGCCAAATGGAAATAGCATAGACGCATGACGCTGCCTGTAGGTGAATGGATCAAAGTCAAGCGGAAGGCGAAGAAACTCTCGCTGGCTAAGCTCGCTCAGAAAGCGGGGTGTAGCGACAGCGCCCTTTTCTGGATCGAGCGGGGGCGGAAGGCCGATTTCGAGCTCCTCCGCCGGATCGTAGCTGGCCTGGACGAGTCGTTTCAGTTCTTCCTCCAGGAGACGGGTGTCATCTCCGAGGAAGAGCAGCGGTTCCTGGAGGACCCGGAGTTCGCGAAGATCTACTTCGAACTCCAGCGGAAGCGGGAGCTCAATCCGGGAGAGAAGCGACAGTTGGCTGAGGTGCTGCTTCAGATCATCAAACGGTTCTAGGGAGACCCATGCGGCGCCTGCTTCGGGAGCTGGAGCAGCAGTATCCGCCCTTCAACCAGACTCCCCTGCGCCTTGAAGATCTCGAGATGATCGCCGACCATGAAGGCCTTCTGATCTTTCGGCAACCGATCCCTTGCCTCTCCTGCCTCTGCTCGTACAGGGGACGGTCCTTTGTCCTTGTTAAGCAGGGACTCCCACCCTTCCTGGAGACGATCCTCCTCGGCCACGAGCTGGGACACCACTTCTTTCACCCTGGCCTCGACCTCTCGCTGCTCAAGCGCACCCTCTTCAGCCGGGGGAAGATCGAGCAGGAGGCGAACGCTTTTGCGCTCTGTGCGATCCTGCCCACTCCAGCCTTGGAGCAGCTGATCCGGGAGAAGGGCTATCCGTCCCGGACGGCCATCAGAGGCTACCTGCGGGAGGAATACGGGGATATCACCGTCTGTGTTGAAGGGAGGGACAGGCTGGAGGGCCTGATTCGGGAGAGAGTTGCGCTCGATGTGCTGACGCGCAGCTTCGCTTTGGTGAGACGACGATGAGCATCTTTTGGAACAAGGTCCGAGGAAAATGGGAGATCCAGGTCTTCTCCCAAGGGCAGCGGCTCTCGCGGCTTCTCCCTGATCCCCGCAGCCGCCCCGATCCTTCCTCGCCGCCTCGGGAAGCCCGACTCCTGGAAGCCCATCTCAAGCTTCAGCTTCAGCGGGGCGAGGCCTCGGCGCAGCGCCAGACTCTTAAGGCCCTGGCAGACGCCTATCTCCAGACGGCCAAACTCCGCTGTAGGCCGCGCGGCGTGGAATACCTTGAGAGCCGCATTCCGCATCTGCTCCGCCTCCTGCCATCCCGCGTAGATCGGATCACCCGACAGTTGGTGGAGACCTACCGCGTCACACGGCGTCAGGAGGGGGTTTCGAATGCCACGATTAACCGAGAGGTCTCGGTCCTCAAAGCCATGCTGAACCGCGCCGTGGACTGGGAGTGGCTGCCTCGCAATCCCCTTGCCCGCTTCAAGCCGCTCCCGGAGCCCCCGGAACGGGTCCGCTATTTGGAGCCCGCTCAGTTTCGGGCGATCCTGGCCGAACTGACGCTGCCGCTCCAGGTGCTGGCGCTCGCCTCCTGTCTTACCCTTCTCCGGCTGTCGGAACTCTTGAGCGTCCGTTGGGACCAGTTCGATAGCTCCGTGTTGGAGGTTCCGGTGAAGGGCGGACGGCTTAAACGCCTGCCGTTGACCCCCCCGATTGTCGGCCTGCTGTCACGGCTGCCCCACCTGGGGCCGTGGGTCTTCACCAATCCCGCCACCATGAAACCGTATACCAGCGCGGGGGTAAAGGCCTCTTGGCGCCGGGCGTGCTGCCGGGCAGAGATCAAGGACTTCCGCTTCCACGACCTGCGGCACCAGGGGGCTACGCTACTCTACGAGCTGGGTTACGATGAGGGGATGATCAAGAGGATCGGTGGCTGGCGTTCGACAGCCGCTATGGAGCGGTACCGGCATATACGGGAGCCGCTGGTGGTTGATGCCCTTCAGGCGCTCTGGAGCACCCTGGTGCCCTATCTTGCTCTTGAGCCTTCGACAAACCAGTTGATATCTGCGAACCGGCAAGGTAAAGCATAGGCGGTGCCTTTGGCTCAGCAAGCGGTGAGAGTCGCCGGTTACTGCAGACGATACTGCAGACGTGTCGAAATTCTGGAGCTTGATCAATGACTCGCAGCCTTGCTTACAGCTTATAGGAAGCGGACTAAGCAACTATGACGACCCGTTAGCTCAGTCGGCAGAGCTCCTGCCTTTTAAGCAGGGAGTCCCGGGTTCGAGTCCCGGACGGGTCACCACCCTCTTTCTAACCTTGCGGCAACGCAACACAATCCCGTAGCCATACACAGTTATGTGCGCGGTACGCAACGCCGGTATCGGTTTCGCCACGCATGGATTTGGCCATCGGGAACCAGCGGCGGGGCGGATGCCGTCAGCAAAACCATCGGCCAGCTGCTCCTCGTTTAGCAGCAGATCAGTGGTGCCGATCACTTCCTTCGTTTTGCCCTTCACACCGATGACGATAGTGACGTACATGCACTTGACGGAATAGTTATTATAGTGCATACTGCATACGTGAAGTGGGAAGCTGATCTCCATGACGATTTCGTCCCCGAGTACCGCGGTCTGCATAAGGACGTGCAGGACGAACTACTGGCCCACATCGAACTGCTTGAACAGTTCGGCCCGCAGCTAGGGCGGCCCCATGCGGACACTCTGAAGGACTCACGTCATGCACATATGAAGGAATTGCGGTTCGACGCCGCTGAGGGTGTCTGGCGTGTAGCCTTCGCGTTTGATCCACACCGCAAGGCCATTATTCTGGTAGCCGGAGATAAGTCCGGCGTGAGCGACAAGCGGTTCTACCGTCAACTGATCGACAAGGCCGATGCGCGTTTTGACGCTCATCTGGCCACAGTCAAAAAGCAGAAGGAAAAGAAAAGGAAGTAAAGACCGTGACACACCTCGAACGAATAAGGAAGGAATTAAGCCCGGCCCGGCGCAAGAAGATCGAGGCTCGCGCAGCCCAGCTCATCGCGGAGGAAATGACATTACAGGAACTCCGGCGCGCACGCAAGCTCACGCAGGTTCGCATGGCCAAGGAACTCGGCATCGGACAAGATGGCGTGTCCAAACTTGAAAAACGCGCTGATCTGATGATTTCCACGTTGCGGAAGACCGTTAAAGCAATGGGCGGGACGCTGTCGCTTGTCGCGGAATTCCCTGACCGCCCGCCGGTCGCTCTGTCCGGTATCGCCGAAGACGAGCCGGACTCCAAACCGGCGGGCCGAAAACAAGCGCACGCACATGCGTAGGGGGGACTGGCGGGTCCCAGTGTTCTGCAGGCGAGTGGCATTTGTTCATTGTGGTGCGCGAGATGCGGCATGGTGAGGTGCGGATCGTGACGGCGAGAGACATGGACACCAAAGAGCGAGGCTATTACCGGAGGCGTGGGAAATGAAGAAGCAGACGAAACGAATTCCATCACTCCCGACAGATCGAGAGGCGGCGGCATACTGGGACACGCACAGCTTCGCGGAGCACGCCCAGGAAACCACCGAAGCCGGTATCCGGTTTGTCAGGCGACCGAAGCGGGCAATCAGCATCCGCCTTGATCCCGAGGATATTGCGAAGGTCGAGGCGATGGCAGAGGCCAAGGGCTTGAGCTACACCACCCTGCTGCGGATGTGGGTCAAAGAACATCTGGCGGCGTAGGGAGAGAACGGCATGGGCCTGCTTTTTCGTAAGCGCTTACGGCTCAGCAAGTGGCTGTCCCTGAACGTGAGCAAGTCGGGGCTGGGGCTCAGTGTCGGTCCTCCGGGCGCGAAGCTCTCGGTCAACCCCAAGCGGGCGAGGATGCAGATCGGGATTCCAGGAACAGGGATCGGCTATCGGCGGGATGTGTCCATGCCCCAGGAGGGAGGGGAGCCGTCCACACCGACACGCCGTCATACCCGCGTTTGGCTGATCGTGGGGCTGGTGGCGCTCGCGTTCTTGATCTACATCCTCTCCGGGTGTGGATTCGCACAGTGGCGCGACCAGGCGCTTCGAGACGTGGCCGAAGGGCGCTGGCATGTGATCCCGGAGCAGGTTCCAGCCGGAGGCGCACCCTCGCAGACCATCGAGTTTTACGACGCCAGTGGCAAGCATCTCGGCTATGGAAAGGTGCAAGGCGGGACGGCGGAGTTCTTCAACGTTGACGGAAGTCGAGCCGGGTTCGGTAAGGTCGGGCGGTAGGGAGGCAGTATGGCGCGTAAGGGTGGCGTAGATCGAGGCTTAATGAACTGCCCCGCAGCAAGCTACGGGGTAGTTCATCGCCTTGCTATTGCTCGCGGCCAGCATTTCAACCGGATCGTTGGAACTTTCTTGCTAAGCACTAGATAAGCGTATAGGATTTGGCTGAATCACCGATCTCGGAACGCCACCCACATCGCCAATGCGCTCATCCGACCTCGTGTCGAGCGCGTATGCCGCAGCTTGGGTTTTGAGCCCCCTGTTCTCTGTACTCCGGACGAGCTGATGGCAGAAGAGGAACTATGACTGCTCAGAACTTTGATACCAAGGAGCCGTGGGTCGATCCGGTTGTGGCTGAGGTGCGCGCCGCGCGCGAGGCATTACTCGTCGAGGTCGATTATGACCTTCACAAGTTGTGCGAGCTGTTACGCGCCCATCAGATCCAGGCGGGGCGAAGGGTTTCGTCTCGTGGACCGCGATGGATCATGCGCGTGTCAGGTGAAGCTGCCTAACACGCCTCAGCTCTTAGCGAGAGTCATATGACGAATACGCTGTTATCCGGCGGGTCCCTGGAGACCAGGCCTACGGTAGCGTATAAGTACACAGATGACTAAACGACGAACTCAGGTCTTGAAGATACACTCACTCGACCACAGATGGCACGATAAGGACGAAGTTCTGCTTCACGCCGCCTTCCAAGTGCTGGCAGACTTTATCGAGAAGGAACAGCCCGACCGATATATCGACTGGAGCGCGAACGCATTGCATAAACACGCCTGGCGCGAGATCAAGCACCTGTACAAGTGGTGGAGAGAGAAGCGGCCCGCACGGCGAAGTCCTTTCGACGACAAGCAACTGATTATCCCGTCGCTCAGGTTCAAGAAGATACCTGACTCCGAACTGCATCAGATGGTTGAACCGGATAGGAAGAGGTATGCAGCATATTATCGCGCCTTAAGACAAGAGGCGCGACTGGAACAGAAATGGTATGAGGAAGATCAACGCAATCTACATCGACTTATTGAAGTCCGAGGCTTTCTGTGGACTTGAAGTATAGCGAGGTAAGCCACGTTGAGGGAAGGATATCTTCCTCACATAAACGCGGCTAATCGGAGGTGTCAGCCATGAGTAGAGTGGAGTCGATCGAAGAATAGATCAAGACGCTGTCGGCGGAAGAGGTCGCGACGCTTCGAGAGTGGTTTCTCGAATTCGATTGGACGCTTTGGGATCAGCAGTTCGATCGCGACGTTGCAGCCGGGAAACTCGATGTCTTGGCGGATAAGGCGCTTCGGGATCACGCGGCCGGAAAGACGACTCCTCTTTGAACCATCATGCGTCCCCGGAGTTCTTCCCCGAGAAGGGATGGTCAGATTTCCCTCATTATAAGGCGGCCTACGAGGCAGTAGGGCCGGGGTCCGGGATGCCGGCTTCGGCGAAGCCTTTTGCTCGCAGGATGCAACTGTCACAGGCGCGGCACGGCTGTCCGTCCGGGGTCGGGTCGTAGCAACTCCAGGTGAGTTGGAAATCGACCCCAAGGACAGCGCCTCGCCGGATGATCTCGGCCTTGGTCAGGTGGATCAGCGGGGTGTGGATGGTCAACTTGGATCTGCCTTCAACGCCGGCCTGGGTCGCCAGATTCGCCATCTGCTCGAAGGCCGCGATGTATTCCGGCCGACAATCCGGATACCCGCTATAGTCGATCGCGTTGACCCCGAGCACAATGGCTTCCGAACCGATCACCTCTGCCCAGGCCAGCGCATAAGAGAGAAAGATCGTGTTGCGGGCGGGGACGTAGGTGATAGGGATACCGGCTCCGATCTCCTCAACCCCGCGGCCCTTCGGCACCGGAATTTCAGCAGTCAGGGCCGAACCGCCAATCTGCCGAAGGCCGAGGTCAAGGATCAGGTGCTGGACGACACCGAGGGCGGCCGCGATCCTCTTCGCGCTCTCCACCTCGCGCGCGTGACGCTGGCCATAGCGAAAGGTGAGGGCATAAAGCTCATACCCCTCGGCCTTTGCCATCGCGGCTGCCGTCGCGGAGTCAAGCCCACCGCTCAGCAGGACGACAGCACGCTTGCTCACTACACCCCCCGCCGATTCGGATCCCACAGGTACTTATGGAGCTGGATCTGGAGTCTGGCGTCAAGTCGATCGGTCAGGATCCATTCCGCCAGCGTCCCAGGGTGCAATTCACCGAATACCGGGGAGAAGAGGACTTGAGCCTTGTCAGCTAGGCCATGCTCCGCCATCAATCGTTTCGCCCACTCGTAGTCCTGGCGATCCGCGACAACGAATTTGATCTGGTCTTTCCTATCGAGATACCGGAGGTTCTCAAGATTGTTACATGGATCCATCTCGCTTCCAGGGGCCTTGAGGTCCAGGATCTTGACTACCCTGGGGTCGAGGCGATCAACGCTGAGGCTTCCCCCTGTTTCAATCAGGACTTCGTACCCATCATGAAGTAAGTGACCAATCAGAGGATACACCTCTTCCTGTAATAGCGGCTCCCCTCCGGTGATCTCAATCAGCGGGCACTTATAGGCTCGTACCTGTTCCAGCACCTGTTCGACCGACCGTTGCTCGCCCCCGTGGAACGCGTAGGCCGTATCGCACCACCGGCACCGAAGGTTACACCCGGTCAGGCGGACAAAGATACACGGCCGGCCGGCATAGGTCGATTCCCCCTGGATGCTGTAGAAGATCTCGTTTACGCGGAGGCTCATAACCGCCCTGACGTTAGGATGCGACCAACAAATACAATGGGCAGGCTTCCTCTCATATGCCAAGCGAAAGCCTGCCCACCAGATAATCCAGAAGCCCGATGCGTCTACCCTTCGGCTCCGATCACTACATACCGCGTCCCACCCTCCCGCTTGACCAGGAGCAGGGTCTGTTCATTCGGCTTGGTTTTCTCCAAGATCCGCCGGACCTGGTTCACTGTTGTGACCCTTACACGATTGATCTCCAGGATCAGATCTCCAGGTTGTAACCCAGCCGCGTCACCAGGGCTCTCAGGTTCAACCTCCGTGATCACAACGCCTTTCTCACCCTTAATTCCAAACTTGCGGGAGAGGGCCGGATTGAGTTCCTGAATATCGATTCCCAACTTCGTCTTTGGAGAGGACGACGCCATGGCCGCTACCTGTTCCTCTTTGAGTTCGCCAACCTTGACCTGCAACGTGAGTTCGGCCCCGTCGCGAATGACCTTCATGGCGACCTCTTTCCCCACCGGGGTGCTGGCGACGATGTGGGGCAACTCGGTAGAGGACTTGACTTTCTTGTCTCCAAACTCCACAATGACGTCCCCTTGTTTGACTCCGGCCTGTTCGGCTGGTGATCCCTCCATGACATCCGACACCAGGGCGCCATTCGCCTGCTTGAGGGAGAATTTCTTGCCCAACTCCGGAGAAATCGACTGGATCGCCACGCCAAGCCATCCCCGGGTGACCTGCCCCCGCTCTTTCAACTGCGGTAGAACTTCCTTAATCATCGCGATGGGAATCGCAAAACCGATCCCGATCGAACCGCCCGTTGGGCTCAGGATGGCGCTGTTGACTCCCACCGCCTCGCCGTTGGTGTTGAGCAGTGGTCCGCCGCTATTGCCCCGATTAATAGAAGCATCGGTTTGAATGAAGTTGTCATACGGGCCTTCGCCGATGAACCGTCCCTTGGCGCTGACGATGCCGGTGGTAACCGTCTGGTTCAGGCCGAAGGGATTGCCGATCGCCATGACCGGCTCACCAACCTCCAGTTTATCCGAGTCACCAAACGGGATCACCGGCAGATTGGAGACCTCGATTTTGATGAGGGCGATATCAGTCTTCGGATCCCTCCCGACTACCTTCGCTTTGAACTCTCGGCTGTCACCCAGCTTTACGGTAATATCCGTGGCATTCTCGACCACGTGGTTATTCGTCAATATGTAGCCGTCTTTGTTGATAATAAATCCGGATCCAAGACTGGTCGCCTTGAACTGCCGCGGACTCTCACCGAAGTACCGTTTAAAGAACTCGTTGAAGGGGTCGTCTTCACCGAAAGGGCCGTGAGACGGGACGCCCCTTCCCTTGATGACTTGGGTGGTGCTGATATTCACCACAGCCGGAGTCAGCTCCTTCGCCAACCGAACCCAGAGCTTACCATCTGAGATCGGACTCGAGCTAAACACCCCGCTCTCTCGTTTTTCAGTCCAAAATTGAGACGTCGTGGCCTTTGAGAGCGGGACGAGATTCAAGGAGGCCGTGATCAGAACTCCAAGAATCAAACAGGACGCTGCCACTGCTATCAACGTTCTGGTGTTAAACCGTCCATTACGCATCGTATCCCCCTGCAATGCTGTCGCCTTGATCCGTTCCCCGTTCGATACGCCCAGATATGTACCTTCTATTAGTAACGGTAAATGCGAGAGCGTTTAGTAGAACCTTCCCACATTCGGCCATAACGCTCTACGCCTTTATTGGTCTCAGCTTAGCAGACTCATTGCTCAAATACAACTTACCCCTCTGTTCCCAGAAGACGCTTGAGGACGGCTTGACGCGAGTTCTCACCTGGCCTACACTTCACCATGAACCTTTTATTGTTTCTTTGCTGAAAAGGAGGTGAGAGCCATGAAGAGACGGTCACGCGAGATCCAAAGCCTGTGTTTTGCCATCCTTCTTCTCGCCTTTACAGGCGATCCCCTGAAAGCTCAGGAGATTCACGACGATCCTGAGGCCCGTACCCTTCTGGAGGAGGCCCGTCAGCGCGTAGTCGTGTGGGATCGCTTCCCAGGCTTTAAAGCGAAACTGGAGGTGGACCAGGATGGAAAACGATCGAGTGGTGAATTGACGGTTCTCCCTTCTGGAAAGGTGGAGGTTGCGCTTCAAGGCCGCGCGTCAGCAGAATGGGCCAGCAGGATTCTGAAGTCGATCGTCAACCATCGACTGAAACTGGACACACACAAGCACGAGGAGGCGCCGGTTGCCTTCGGCCCTGAGGATCAGCATCCACTGGGACGCCTGGTGAAGAAAGGCGACCGCTCCTCATCGACGTACCGCATCAAGGATCGACAGATTCTCCAGGTCAACCAGAAGACAGAAAAAGGATGGTTGAGCCTCAACGTCTTAGAGTACGTTCCGACGCTTCACGGCTTCTTGCCCAAGCAGGTGGCCGTTTTTCAGTTCGACGAAAAGGGGTCACTTGCAAACAGCACCGTCTTTACTGATGAATACGTCGAGGTGGAGGGGTTCTGGCTTCCCAAGTCCCGTGTGATTATCGTTGCTCAAGGGGGGAAGATCGAGGTCTCGACGCTTCAGTTTCAAGGGCACCGCCTGCTTCCGAAAGAAGCGGCCAAGGTCCCGGCTTCCTGATCCCGGGCGCCATTAATTTCCCTTTTCAGCAACCAGCATAACAGCCGCAAGGTTTCGGTCGTACTGACGGAATACGCGCCGCATGGCATGCACCCGCTGGCGCGCCGCCTGATTTCGCAGAACATTCCAGGCGATCCGCGCCATCCCGGCCAGCCCTTCATTTCGGATCATCTGGGACGGTTCAAGCAGGTGCATCGGGGTGGTGGCCTGCGCCTTGATAATGAACCCTTCACGTTGCAGCAGCGCTTTCCATTCCGATACGGTCAGCGGACGCACCCCCACATGAATGGACTGCGAGAGCGCGCGGTTGATGGCGTCTCTGGTGACACTATCGATGTCGTCAGGAACCACAGATAGTTCATGGATGCCACAACGCCCGCCTGGCGTCAGTAAACGCTTGGCCTCTTGAATAATCTTGGCCTTATTCTCAGGGGTTTTCATGCTCAACATCGCTTCGCAGTACACCACCGTGGCGCTACCGTCCGGTAAGCCTGAGTGTTCTGCCTGCCCGACGACACAACGCTGATTATCGCCTTTCAGATAGCCCTGTACTCGTTTCGCGGCGGCATCGTCGGCTTCTACCGCGGTGTAGCCGGACGGGGATTTCGCCAACACCAGTTGCGCCGTCACACCCAGCCCTGGCGCAAATTCGACCACCCTATCCGTTGGCGCGATATTGAGTGCGTCCAGCATCCGGTGCGTTAATTCAAGGCCACCGGGACGCAACACCCGCTTTCCCATCTGCGCCAGCAGCCAGTGTCCCGGCATCTTATCAATTTGCAGTCCGTGTCCCGGCAGGATTTCCTCATGTTCATTCATAAGCGGTTTCACTTTCTCTCTTTCGAATGTGTAGTCCGTCACCCACAGTCACGTGACCATGTGACATGGTTATTGTGATTGCCACGTCGGAGATGTCAAGGAAAAAGCGGGACCAAGGGCATGACAGGGGAGATTGTGGGGATTTCAGGCAACCCCCGCGATGAACATTCGCCAAAGGGTCACAGATACTCGCGCTCGGCCTGGCGGATGGCGCGATAGCGCTCGAAGGCCTGGCGCGGGTCTTCGAGACCAAGGATCGACTTGAGGGTACTGCCGCGAAAGGTATGGGCGATCATCCTTGGCGTATTGCGGAGCACGAAGAGTGGGCTGTGCCAGAATACGGCCGGCAGGTGGCGAAGCTTCATCCACCGGTCGGCCCGCCACCGCCTGAACTCGATCTCCTCAGCCGAGAGGTGCTCGCTTCGTACGATAGCGGTCGTGCCGTCGTACTCTTCGAGCCGTTCGTTGATGATCAGCCCATGGTCACGAAACTCCTTGGTCATCGGCGTGCGCGGATACGGTGTCGGATGCTGGATGTACGGCCAGTCAATATACGCTCTGGCAAATTCGATGTTGGCCTCGAGGGAGGCGCGGGTATCGTTTGGATTGCCGATGATCAGCCCGCCGACCACGTAGATCTTATGTCGGTGCAGAAAGTCGATCGCCTTGATCGCAGCATTGCCGGCCGTGTGACCGTCCTCGCGCTTGATATTTTTGCGGCGGGCACGTAGGAATGTCAGGTCCTCATCGAGGATGTTCTCGATGCCGAGAAAGACATAGCGGAAACCGGCTTGGCGCATAAGCGGCGCGAGTTGCTCGCCATGATTAGCGATGACCGAGGTCATGGCCTGCACCGTGTAGTCGATATCGTGGAGCCCGGCATCGATGATGGCCTGGCAGAGCGCCTCGAACCGCCGCACATTGAGCATGACATTGTCATCGACAATGAAGATCGCCCGCGCGCCGTGGTTGCGTGCATCGCGGATGTCCGCGATCACCCGATCCAGCGGGTACGTATGGAAATTGCGGCCGCGCATTGCGATAATCGAGCAGAAGCTGCAATCGAACGTGCAGCCGCGTGATGTTTCGATGACATCGACCTGCCGGCCGAGCACGGTGTACCCGGCCAGCACCCTCGCGTCGCGGTTGGACAGCCGTATCTCGCCATCTTCAAGGGAGTTGACCGGCCGGTCCGGATTGTGAGAAAAGCGGTCGCCGCTCCTGTACGATAGGCCCAAGATCCGATCGTACCCGCTCTGATTCTCGATGGCGCGCAGGAGCTCGCGAAAGGTGATCTCGCCCTCGCCCCGCACGATGAAGTCAACACCACCCCAAGAGATATCGGTATATGCTTCTGTGGCCATACTCGGATCGTAGCCGCCGACGACAACGCGCGCATCGGGGCTGAGGGAACGCACGAGGTCGATGATCTTCCTCGCGGTCTTGCGCTGGAAGGTCATCACTGATAGCCCGAGCAGATCGGGGTTGATCTCGCGCACGAGACGCTCGATGGTCTCGCGGACGCGCCGCTGGACGAGAATCAGGTCTGCTACAGCAACGTGGTGATGGGGATCGATATTGCCGGCGAGGGACGTGAGGGCGGCGTTGGGCATCCGGATGGTGACCGTCGGCATGTGCTCGAATGAATCGGGCATGGAGAGCAGCAGGATGTTCATGGCGCTTCTCCCGGCGCTCGCGCGCCACACGGCCATTACGTCCAACAGGGCCGTTCCGCGTGATTAGTCCCATACTAATGTAACCATGTGCAAAGCGCAAGAGATTGGGGCGTCGGCTATGAGCGACGCGGATTGTTGCTCAGATGCAGCATTAACAGGAACAGGCCGCTCAGCCCGTACATGAGGGCAAACTCCGGCGCCGCTGCCACGCCGAACCTGTTCTGTACCCCTGATGGGACCAGATTGTAGGCATGGATTAGGCCGATCATCGACAGCCCTGCAGCGATCGTTGTCCAGACAGCCGCCCTCAGGAATTCCCGCTCTATCACCGATACCAGGATGGCCGAGAGAATCATTGAGCTGAGCAGGAACCCCTGGCTTAGGGCGATGATGCCGTGGATATGCAGGTCGCGCCCAAAGGCTGGCGCTACCTCGAACAGAGTCCGGCCTGCCTTCTGCAGGCTCGTCTCGATCAAAGTCAGCGCCCAGGCCGCAAGTGACGGGACCAGGCCGAAGGCCACGGCCAGGGCGTGTCGTTTCGGCACCTCTTGGAAGGCTTGGGCCGTCATGATAATCCCGATCCACAACAGGATGCCGAGGGTCGCCTCGATCGGAATATAGTGGAGGATCAGGGTAACTCCTCCGAGCAGGCACAGGGCGGCGATGATGGTTCCGTTCAGGATCGAGTAGCCTGCTCTGGCGCCCATCGCTTTCCAGCCGGGATGCCCGATATAGATCGTTGTCGGAAAAGGGCTGCCGAACAGGGCCGCCATCACGCTGCCGATCCCGTTGATCAGGAGCGACGATCGCGTCGGGTATCGATCGCCGGCCGCCTCTGCGCTCTCCAGATTCTGAAGTGAGCCGATCACGTTGAACAGCCCCATCGGGAAGATGACCGAGAGAAACCGCCATCCCATCGGCCCTTGCAGCACGACAAGGAGATCCCCGATGGCAGGGCTGGGGGGATAGAGGGCCAGATGATAAGGTTCCGCTGAGGGCTGGAAGTACGGCAGACCCGCCGCGCGCAGGATCCACGCTAGGCCGGTCCCGACGAGGACGGCGGCCAGGCCTCCGGGTATTCCAAGCGGCAGGCGGGCATGCGAGGCATATGAGATCAGGATCATGAGCATCGGGAGCAGTGCGATTGCGGGGGCGGCAAAAATCTGGAAGGTGAAGCCCATGGCGATGAAGGTGATCGCCACACCCGCGAGCGCCGACAGCAGCGCTGCCCGTGGTGTATGGCGTCTCAACCAGTCCCCGACAAAGGCTCCCGCAGTCTCCATGATTCCGCTGAGCAGGCAGGCCAGTAACCCGGCTTGCCAGGCCAGGGTGGGATTGCCGGTCTCTTGATAGACGGGTCCCATGATCAGAAAAAGAAAGGCGAGGAGGCTTGGGGTATTGATTCCGTACGGCAGGGCGGTCACATCGGTCCGGCCGCTCTCGCGCATCAGCCGCCTCGCCTGCCGGGCATAAAGGAGATTGCCGATCAGGATCGAGACGGCAGCGCCTGGAAGGATCCGCCCGGTGATCAGCTCGGTGGGCAGCCCGCTCACCAACCGGCCCAGCACACTGATCACCATGAGCTGAAGCAGGTTATCGATAAACAGGCCGAAGAAGCCGTCGATGTCGCCTCGGACGAACCAGCGGTATTTCATCGGAGGTGTATCTTACATGGACGGGCGCCGGATTCCAAGCGCCAAGAAGCCCTCTCTTAATGTGCCGCTTCAGGAGGGGTAGGGAGGAGAGACTTCACTCCTGAGGGGGTCCGGCTTGATCGTCGCAGCGGAATCGGCGCTCGGCCGACAATCAGCATCCGTGGCCCATTGTCCAGGATCCGATACTTCTCGTCCTCAGGCAGAGGCGCCAGAACCCAGTTGTAGAGGGTCCTGGCATCCTCAAGGATCGGTTTGCGGGGGTACCCATAATACTTTTTTTGCATTGGCTCGTCATACAGCCCGATGCAGCCGTGCGAGGCTGGATATCCGGGAATATCGCGCCCATGAATCCAGAACGCGACGCCTTCCTTATTGATATGGAATCGAAGGGCGTAGTTCATCGGATACGGGATGTCGGTCTTTTCGATGGTATAGCGGGATGAATGGTGGTGACGGTGAGCCGCGGTAACGGCAAATTCGCCTGCCGGGGTCTCATTTTTTTTCTCGCCTGTGGCGATCGGCGTCGAAAACGCCAGTCGACCATATTCATATGCCGCAAGGAACTGCTCTGCGAGATCGATCAGGATGAACTTGGCTTCACCGGCTGCTGCGGGGTACTCCTGAGGCATCGGTGTGAAGCCTGCCACATCCTCGAGGCGCTTGGGGACCTTCAGAGAGATACCGGAATACGCATGACGTCGGTCGATCCGGTTGAATCGGGCCACATCCACCCACCGGCTTCCAAAGAGGGTTTCCAGCGTCTCGCGGGCGCGCAGACGTTGGCACTCCCATTCTACCTTGGCATCACTGGGGTACTGAATAGTACAGCGGGAAGGGGGTGCGGAGGAGCTTGCGCTCCAGAGTTCACCGGGCGCGGAAAACAGGAAGAAGCAAATAAGAGCGGAAGCACGCCAACGACACCGGCCGCTCACCAGTGCCTGAATGTTCCGGAATCCAGGTGGACAAACCCTCTGCGGGGATAATAGCCCACGCCACCATATTTCAGATCGAGCGCAGCCTTCTTGATCAGATTCGGGCTAACCCCCGGGATGCGGAAATCTATGGCTTTACCAGCCAGATGGAGGCTATGCCTCGCCACTCCCCTCCTTTTTCTGACCAGCAGTCGATTGTACTCAGGCGACCTGAAACCCGATATGACGTGGATTTCATTGTCCCCACCCAACTGCTTATCCACCGCGTTCACAAACTCAATTACCCGGACGTCCATCTCGGTCGCCCGGTTCGTATAATGACAGCGAAGGAGATGGTTGAGGGCATTCAAAGCATCCGGGTCATATTGACCGGATGGATCCCTGTAGGTGATGTCCAGCCGCTCACTTGTGTGGGTGTTATACAGGGCAAGCCTTCCCTCCGGGACCGGCGGGACGATCAGGTCCTGCGCCCACGCCGGCTTGCCGACCAGCAAGAAGGCAGAAGCAAGAGAAGCCTTCAGGAAGGATCTTCGTGTCCAGTGGTGATGGGTCGATCCCGACATCCTAACCTCGACAGATCACAGGTGGGACAGCCGCTGAGCCGAAAAGCGCACAACACCATAACAGAAAAAGCATCCGAGGGTCAACAGGAAAATGGAACGGAATAGTAGAGTTATCATACATGGGTAACACTCCCCCCTGTGGTAGAAGAGTGGTGGTCGTCCAACTCGTCCACCCAACCAGGAAGGAGGTTACCCGTGCCACACCTTATCAGGGAACAGCGCATTCGACA